>JBAVGP010000108.1:0-3759 GCA_049684955.1 Erysipelotrichaceae bacterium | reverse complement strand
TTTGGTCATACTTGGATAAAAATGAAATTACAACTCTCTGGAGGAAACAATGGATATCTATTTCTTGATGCTTGAAGGCAAACCTTTACCAGACAATGATGAAAGCCAGGAAATTTCTGGTGGGTTCATCAATTGTTGGGTTAAAGCTGCCAATCCTGAATCCGCCATACAAGCCGCCGAAGATTATGCATCGTCTGAAGGTTGGGAAGTTATTCGTTTCGAAGAAATTAAGATTGTCAATTCTGAGAACTATAACAATCCAGATGCTATTGAATGCTATAGAGAAGCCCAGTCAAGTGGGTTAGGGGCAATCATCTATACATTCGAAAGCGACTTGAATCAAGTGAAATCAAGTTTATCATGATTAACTACTTTACACTGGCAAGAAAAGATCTATGGTTTGTAAATTTGAAATTGATTTGGATTCGTTGATTCTGACTTAATTTGCCATTGTATTTGTGGTTTATCCAAGATGTATCGAGAAGGTTATCGGAATACGAAAAGCCAAAGACTAATACGAGCAAAATAACATATTTAAGTCTTCAATAGGGTAGATAAACTCTACATATCAATCTGGTTTGTCCCTAATGGATACTGTCTGAACAATTTACGATCAAAACATACAAGATTATAATAAAACCCGCTGATTTAGCGGGTTTGCGTGCTATTGGCGGAGGACATGAGATTCGAACTCACGGAAGCTTGCACTTCGCCACCTTTCCAAGATGGTGCCTTAAACCGCTCGGCCAATCCTCCAACGGCAAGTCTCATTATAACGAAAAAGAAGGGTTTTGTCACGCGAAAATCTAAAGTCATGGGAGAAACATTTCGATACAGAAAACGGACCGTTGAGTCCGTTTCGGCTATAACACTTTTTCCAGTTGGGCTAATCGTTGGGCGAAGACATCCAATGCATCGATCGTCGGTTGGTTGGTATTCATATCCACACCGGCTTTCTTCAGGACATCGATCGGGAAGTCGCTGGATCCCGCTTTGAGATAATCGATATAGGCTTTGACGGCAGGAGCGCCTTCACGCAGGATCTTCGCGCTGAGCGCACTGGCGGCTGAGAAACCTGTCGCGTATTGGTAGACGTAATAGTTGTAATAGAAGTGGGGGATGCGCGCCCATTCAAGTTTGATCTCATCATCATAGGCCATGCCTTCGCCATAGTATTTACGATTGATCTTATCATATTCTTCACTTAGCCAATCCGGTGTCAAGGCGATGCCTTGTTGGTCGGCCTGGTGGATCAGATGTTCGAATTCTGCGAACTGGGTCTGACGATAGATCGTTCCTTTGACCCCGTCCAGATAGTGATTCAGGATATAGGCTTGGATCTTCGGTTCGGTATATTTCTTCAGGAGATAATCGGTCAGCAGGTTCTCGTTGGTGGTCGACGCGACTTCCGCCACGAAGATCGAATAATCGCCGTAGATGAACGGCTGATAATTGCGGGTGTAGTGAGAATGCATGCTGTGGCCGAGTTCATGGACCAGGGTATACACGTTGTCCAGATTATCTTGCCAGTTCAGCAGGATGAACGGGGAAGTGCCGTAAGTGCCGGAAGAATAGGCACCGGAGCGTTTTCCGATGTTTTCGTAGGGGTCGATCCAACGGCTCTCGAAGGCTTTCTTCAAGAGTGAACCGTATTCCTCACCCAGCACCGAAAGTGCCTCCAGGACGACCTGTTGCGCCTCCTCGTAGGTGAATTTCAATTCGACGTCCTCGACCATCGGCGTATACAGGTCATACATGCGAACCTCGTCCAATTTCAGCGCCCGTTTACGCAGCGCCACATAGCGGTGCAGCAGGGGCAGACGATCATTGACCGCCTCGACCAAGGAGTCATAGACGGATTCGGGGATATGATTGCCGAAGAGGGCTTGGTGACGCGGACTGTCGAAATGACGTACATCGGCCAGGAAGGAGTGTTCCTTCACCGCGCTTGATAAGGTGGAAGCGAAGGTATTGCGCAGCTGCCCATAGGTTTCATACATCGCTTTGAACGCGCCTTTGCGGACTTCGCGGTCCTTGCTTTCCAAGAACATAGAGTATCTTCCATGCGATAACTGGACTTCGACTCCGTTCTCATCCTTGACCAGCGGGAACTTGATGTCGGCGTTGTTCAGGATAGCGAATGTCTGGGACGAAGCCGATAACACATTGCCTGCTTTCGCCAACAGATTCTCCTCAGCAAGACTTAAAATATGCGGACGGCGGCTGAACAGGATCTCGAATTCATGTTTGTACAGGGTCAGACTCTTGTCTTCAAGATATCCGCGTACTGTTTTCTCATCGGCTGCCAACAGTTCGGCTTCGTAATAAGATAGTGCGGCGCCGACTTTCGAATACAGTTCACGGGCCCGACTCTGCAAGCCTTGGTATTGACTGTCGGATGTATCCACGTCACTGTTGAGATGGGCATAGGAATACAGATGTTCGACCCGCAAGACAACATCGTTGCGGTAATCCAGCGCTTTCTTCAGGGTATCCGCGCTTTCGGCCAGTCTGCCTTGAAATTTCTCCGCTTCAGGCAGCATCGCCGCCAAGTCTGCGAATGCTTTCTCGAATGCTTCATCATTCTTGAAGATCGTCGTCGTATCCCACGTATCGGCGATCGGTGTCATCGCCCGGGTTTCCAGTTTGTTTTGTTTCATATCGTTCTCCGTTTCATTGGTTTCATTATATCAGTTACGAAAGGAAAGCAAACCCCGCGTGCCCCATAAACCACAAAGATTGATTCATTTCGGCGCAGTGGTTATAATGGTGAAGTTAAGAAAGCAGGGAACCCATGCAACAACTCATCGAACGATTTATCCGCTATGCCAAGATCGATACCCGATCCGACGCTAACAGCGAAACGATTCCCTCAACGCTTTCCCAGGTTCAGTTCGCTACCATGTTGGCGGATGAATTGTGGGAAATCGGCTTGAGCGAGATCGAACATAACCTGACCAACGGCTTCGTCACCGCGACGTTAAAGTCGAATATCGCGGACAAAGTGCCGACCATCGGCTTCATCGCCCACATGGACACGGCGGACTTCAATGCTGAAAACATCCAACCGCGCATCATCGAAAACTACGACGGACAGGATATCCTCCTGAATGCCGAGCAGAACATCGTGATGAGCACGGCGATGTTCCCCGATTTGAAACATTTGAAAGGTCATACGCTGATCACGACCGACGGGACGACCTTGCTGGGTGCCGATGACAAAGCCGGCATCGCCGAGATCATCGAAGCGATGCTGTTTCTGATTAATCACCCCGATATCAAACACGGCGAGATCCGTATCGCATTCGGTCCCGACGAAGAAATCGGAAAAGGCGCTGATGCGTTCGACGCTCCCGGTTTTAGAGCTGAATTCGCCTATACGATGGACGGAAGTTCACTGGGCGAACTGGAATATGAGAGTTTCAACGCAGCGCAGGCGAAGATCGTCCTGCATGGGGTTTCCGTCCATCCTGGCAGCGCCAAAAACAAGATGGTCAACAGCGCCAAACTCGCGATCGAGTTCGACAGTAGGCTGCCGCAGGACGAAGTTCCTGAAAAGACCGAAAAATATGAAGGTTTCTATCTTCTCTCGGATATGCAAACGGAAATCGACGAAGGTCATATGACCTATATCCTGCGTGACCACAACCGCTTGAAATTCACCGCCCGCAAAGCCATGATCCTGGACATCGCTAAACAGATGAACGAAAAATACGGCTATGAATGCGTCTCCGTCGCCCTGAATGACCAGTATTACAA
>JBAVGP010000107.1:0-16124 GCA_049684955.1 Erysipelotrichaceae bacterium | reverse complement strand
CAGAGAAGACGCACAACAAAGAAGGGTACAACATCGAGTTTGGGATCCTGGACGAAAGCCATGAGATGAAGGACAATTCGATCGCTAAACCGATCGAGCAGTCGCAATCGACCAAAGATGAGCCGCTCTTCATTAACATCACGACCGAAGGATTTGTGAATGAAGGATACCTTGATAAGGAATTGCAGTATGCCCGACGTGTCCTTGCCGGCGAGCATGAAGACGATACATTGCTGGCATGGCTTTATACCCAGGACAGCGAGGCGGAGATTTGGCAGGATGAACGCAGCTGGTTCAAATCGAATCCTTCCCTGGGCGTGATCAAGAAGTGGGACTATCTACGCGATTCGATCAATAAAGCGAAACAGGATAAAGGCGATCGGATGTATGTACTTGCGAAGGACTTCAACATCAAACAGAACAATTCCGAATCCTGGTTGATGGAGCAAGACTATGTAAACAACCTCAAGTTCAACCTCGACGAATTCACCGGTAGCATTGCCCTGGGCGCGGTGGACCTTGCGGAAACGACGGACTTAACGTGTGCCCGCATTCTGCTGATGAAAAAAGGGGATCCGACGAAGTACACCTTAAGCCGATATTTCATTCCGGAAAGCAAAGTCGAGCAGGGCTTCATCGATGATAAAAAAGACTATCTAGAATGGGCGAAAAAAGGATTGGTTGAAATCACCGAAGGCAACGAAGTGGATTTGGCCAGAGTATCGAAATGGTTCTATGACCTATACAAGAACTATCGGATCCGCGTTTATAAAACAGGCTACGACAACCGGTTCGCAAAAGCTTGGTTGACTTCGATGGACAACTACGGATTTGATACCGAACGGGTGGATCAGAACCGATGGACGCTATCCACGCCGATGAAGCTCTTGGAAGCCGATTTGAAATCAGGGTTAGTGAACTACAACGAAAACGATATCGACCGTTGGTGCTTAGGAAATACCGCCATCAAGATTGATAACCTCGGACTGATTATGCCGGTCAAAGTCAACGATGCCCGCAACCGACGAATCGACGGAGCGGTGACAATGATTATCATGTATGCGATGTGGCAGCGCTATAGGACAGAGTTCCTGGAAATGTTGAGGTGAAACATGGGTTGGTTTGACACAGTAAAAAGTTTATTGAATCGACCGAAGTCAGGCAACTCGCAGTTAGCCATGATCAACGGTCAAATTCCGATCTATGCACAATTCGGCCAAAACGTTTTCGCGAGCGACGTGGTGCAACAAGCCATCGCCTGCATCGCGCAAGAGATCAGTAAGCTCACGCCGAAACACATTCGGTTTGACAAAAACAACATGCAGACTCAAGTGTTCGATTCCATCAGTGATCTCCTGGAATTCGGACCTAACGAGTTCATGACAACCAAAGACTTTCTCGAAAAGATTACCTGGTCACTGTTTCTAAATTACAACGTATTCATGCTCCCAGTCTGCACCGAAACGAATACTGCCGACGGGAAGAAGCGGGAATATAAAGCGATCTATCCGCTGGATCCAACGGACGTCACCTTCATCATCGACGGAGCCAATGAACTATGGGTTGAAATGCTATTCGGCCATGCGGACAAAATGACATTCCGATACAGCGATTTAATCCACTGGCGATATCGTTATTCAGTGAATCCGTTCATGGGTGGAAACCTCAACGGACAACCGGATGTAACGTCGTTGTTGCAGACGGTTGAGATCAATCACAACCTACTTCAATCGATCAGTAAAGCCGTTACCAGTTCCATGCAGATCCACGGTGTCTTGAAATACAACACGATGCTGGACTCCGATGGACTGATGGCCGCGGAGCTTGAGAAGTTTGAGAAGAAACTTGCCGAAAACAAAAGCGGGATCCTGGGTGCCGATCTCAAAGCGGAATACATTCCGATGCGACCCGATCCAAAACTTGTAGATCCGGAAACACTCGCCTTCATCGATTCAAAGATTCTGCGGCAATACGGGGTTTCCATCCCGGTGTTGACCGGCGATTTCACCCCGGAACAGTATCAAGCGTTCAACGAGAAAACGCTTGAACCGCTCGTAAATTCGCTCAACCAGTGCTTCACAAAAACACTGTTCACTTTACGCGAGCTGCAATTTGGAAATAAGATCATCTTCTATTCAAATAACTTACTCTACATGGCATTGGAAAAGCGTGTGGCCATCGGTGAACTGCTTGGCAACCGCGGTGCCTTGATGAATAATGAATTACTCGCGCTCTTCGGATATCCGCCTTATGAAGGCGGCAACGTCCGGTTTGTCTCGCTGAATTATGTCGATAGTCAAATCGCCAATCAGTATCAACTGAATAAGGCAGGAAAGCAAAACGAGGTGACCCCTAATGCTCAACAATGACATCCCTATCTGTCGCGCCTATTCCACTGACTTCAAAGCCGAAGGGAATAAAATAATCGGCTTACCCGCTGTCTACAACAGTCAAACAAATATCGGCAACCTGTTTTATGAAATCATCGAACGTGGCGCGTTTGATGGCGCCGATCTGACCGACGTCCTCTTCTTCATCAACCATGACACCTCGAAAATTCCGTTGGCCAGGAGTCGACGTAACAACGGTGGCAGTACGATGTTATTGAGCGTCGATGATCGCGGTCTCAATATGGAATCGGACATCGATATCACGAACAACGCGGAAGCACGGTCGTTGCATTCAGCCATTAGCCGAGGCGACATGACCGGCATGAGCATGATGTTTTCCGTCAAAGAAGATGAATGGGAAAACCTCGATTCGAATATGCCTACGCGAAGGATTAAGAAAATCGCAAGAGTACGTGAAGTGTCGGCAGTTAATTTCCCGGCATATGCAAGTACTGAAATAAGCGCACGTGAAGCGAGATCGCTGGATAGCGATGTGAAGGCATTGGACAATGCTCGTGCAGCTCTGGACAGAGTGAAGAATGAAAAGGAAGTATTGAAGATGAAAAATCAGATTCTCTCTAAGAAAGCGAGGTAAGTTCAAATGAACAAAGAAAAACTTTTAAAGCTGATCGCGACCAAACAGACCCAAATCGATGCGTTGGTAAAACGCTCCGAGGCATCGGAAGATGTCACCGAAATCCGTTCCATCGGGGATGAAATGAAGGGTGTGAATACCGAAATCGAAGACTTGCGTTCCATGTTGGCTGAAATCGAAGCCGACGAACAACGCGCTGCGGTCGCCGCCACCAAGAAAACCGTGATCGCGACCTATACCAACGGCAATAAGCCGAATCTCGTGGATCCGACGCGCACGCAAGAACCGGGCGAGTTTGAAAAACGCGCCGACGAATTCAAAGCGAAAGGATCCGTTGAAATCAATCCGATGGAACTTCGCAGTGTTAACGTCGCATCCGGCGATCTCGCCACTCCGACGCAAGTACAGAATACGATCAACGACAAATTCAACGAGGTATCTTCAATCGTCGATCTCGTCACGGTTACCAACGCGCAAGGCTTAGGCGAATACCAGGTTCCGTATGTTGTTGGATACGGCTTAGGCGGCATCAAGACCGAAGGCGAAGATTATGCTGAATCCGATCCGACGTTTGATTACGCGACCTTGACGCCGGTCAAGATTACGATCTATACCGAAGTCAGCCGAGAAGTAACTCGCATGACGCCGGTGCAGTATTTGGCGAAAGTCCAACAGGCCGCGCTGATCGCGTTACGTAAAAAAGTCGCGAAGCTGATCCCGGTTGGGAACCCCTCAGCGACACCGGCGGAAATCACCGGCATCAAGAATGCCACCGCGCTTACGGATGCCGCCTTAACGTTCAGCGCCATCGATGACAAGACGCTTCGCAAGATCGCCATGAGTTATGGTGGTGACGAAAACATCGTTGGGAATGCTGTATTGCAGCTGAATAAAAACGATCTGATCGCGTTTGGCGACATTCGCGGTACCCAAGACAAGAAGCCTGTTTACGAAATCACCCCGGATGTGACCAATCCGAACGCCGGTATCCTCAAAGATGGTGGATTATCGGTTCGCTATATCATCAACAGTGCGCTTCCGGCTTTGAGTGCCGCCGGCACCGTCGCGACCACGTTGTGCATGATCTACGGTATCCCTTCCGCGTATGAACTGGCACTGTTCAGCCCGTACACGATCGAAGTATCGACCGAAGCTGCATTTAAAAAGGGCATGTTGGCCATTCGTGGTGACGTCCTGATCGGCGGCAACGTCGTGGCTGCCAACGGATTCCTGTTGGTTAACAAGTCAGCGGCTTAGTCTACCAAAATAAAGGAGTAACGCGCTATGGCGGAAGAACCAACACTTTTAACGAAAGTCAAACAAGGATTAGGAGTTACGGGATCGAACCTGGACGGCACACTCACGATGTACATTGATGAGGTGAAAGCGTTCATGAAGTCGGCCGGTGTACGTGATTCCATCATTGCGAGTGCCACTTCCGCCGGCGCCATCCTTCGCGGTGTCGCGGATCTATGGAATTTGGAAAGCGGCACAACGGATTTCAGCAATTATTTTAAGATGCGGGTCATTCAACTCGCGGCCATGCCGGAGCCTACTCCGCCGCCGGTGTAGGATGTTTCGCCCCAAAGAAGCGGCAACCATGACAACCGCCGTCAAGTTGCAAGTACGCGTGGAAACCCTGGTTAGCGGAGCCAAAGAAATAAGCTATATCGATGCGACGCTCGATCCAATTATCTACTGCAATTTCAAGACATACGGTGGAACGGAATCCGTCAATAACGGACTGCTGACGATCCTGGATACAGCGACCGTCGTCACCTGGTACCGTCCTGAAATCAAGGGATCGAGCCGGTTCATCGTTTTGCAGGATGAAAGCATTTGGGAAGTGGTTGGGAATCCCGAGAACATCGAAATGCGCAACCAATTCTTGCGATTCAAAGTAAAACGATTGGCGGGTGGTGCGTAATGGGAAAGAACTCCATGAGTCTTGATTTGTCGGGGTTTACCGGCATGCTGGAACGCATTCAGAAAGCCGGTGGTGATATTGATAAAGCCGCTGAAAAAGCCTTGTCAGAGAGCGCAAAACCCTTCTATGACGACTTGAAAAACGGCATCAAAAAACATCGCGAAACGGGATTGACCGAAGCATCCTTGCACGATCCAAACGATGTTACATGGGATGGCAATCGCATCACGCTAAAAGTCGGGTTTGACCTGAGCAAAGGTGGGTTGCCGGCACTGTTCATCGAGTATGGAACACCCAAGCAAGCTCCGGATCCCTTCATTCAACCGGCGATTACTAAGAACAAATCCAAAGCCAAGAAGATTCAACAAAGGATTCTCGGTGAGATTTTGGGGGAACTTGAAAAATGAATGTTCGAGATACTCTGATTACAACGTTAACACCGCTTAGTTATGACGTGCGCTTGCAAGGATCCTATGCCGATGATGAACCGCTGCCGGAATCCTTCATCACGTATTTAGTGATTGAAGCACCGGACGGGTCATTTTATGAAGGATCCCCCATGTTGACCCGTCATCGCATCCAAGTTGTCTTCTATTCTAAGAAAATGGCCCTGATCAATACCGTTCCCGCCTTGATGGATGTGGCGTTAAAAGACGCCGGGTTCCTTCGTGATGGAAAGGGAAGAGATTACGGCTTTGAAAATGAGCATTATGGACTTCTTGTGAACTATTCGTTCACTGAAAGGAATGAATAATATGTCAAATCGTGTCTATGAAGAGTATCAGGGATTCGATCAACTCTATTTCGCGCCGATTACGAAAGACGATGCGACCGGATATACTGCCTCGACGCCTGAAATTTTAGCGCCTGCCGGGGAAATCGCAGTCAAGACGGATCGCGCTGCCGATCCTAAGTATTATGATAACCAAGCGTATTTGATCGTATCCGCTGAGGGATCCGATGAAGCGACCTTAACGGTTCCGGTGCTTCCCATTTCCTTGATCGCGCAACTCTTAGGGAAATCCATTGATGCCGTAACAGGCGCACTGCTGGATACGGGCGAAACCGTAACAAAGTATTTTGCGATCGGTTATCGCTTGAAATTTACGGATGGCACGTCGCGCTACGTTTGGCGCCATAAAGGCACCTTCCGGCTCAATGAAGAAGGCGCGAAGAGCGCCGATACTTCGACCAATACCAGTAATCACAAGTTGATTTTCACCGGAATTACAACCAAATTCAACTTCACGATGCCGGATGGGAAGAAGAAGCCTGGGAAGCAAATCGTCGTGGATGAACGGGACGAAAAGGCGAATGTCGATAGTTGGTTTACCCAGGTCGTCACGCCTGAAAATCTGACCGTCATCACACCAACACCATAAGCGAGGAATGAAACATGCACACAACGATCAATTTGAAAATCTATGCGGATGATGATTCGGTCATTGCCGAATTTGAGACTAGCCGCATCCGCTGGGGCGTTATCGAAGATGTTGTCGATCTGTCCGAAAAAATGCAAGGAATGTCTGAGCGGGATACCATCAAACTGATGGGGAAATTCATGCAGTATGTTTTCCCAAAATTGACGGACGAGCTCTTGCGTTTGGCGGACTTCCTCGACATTAAGATGTGCTTCACACAGTTGGTCGCGATCGTCAAAAACATCGAAGGTGCAGACGAAAAAAACGTGTAAACGGTGAGGTCGAAGGTGTGTCCTCACCGTTATCTGAAATCTTGTTTGATACGATCGTCGGCTTATGTACGGCTTTCCCGTCTCTGAACCCATTCTTGATTCGAGATACCAGCGCTGACGAAGTGATTCTTCTGATTAACAAACTCACCCGTAAGGGGAAGGCGCAACATCCGGATGCGTCACCAAAAATCAAAGTGAAAAAATATGCCGATGAAGTCAATTGGTTCTAAAAAGGTAGGTGAGCAAGATGGCTAGCGAAGAAATTTTAGGCGGTAAGTGGACACTCGATGTCACAAATCTGAAAGCCGGTATCACCGAAGCAAACCGTCTGATCCGCATCGCCGATTCAGAATTCAAAGCAGCGGCGGCCGGCATGGGCGATTGGGGTAAAGATGCCGATGGGCTATCCTCGAAAATCGGTTCATTGACAACGATTATCGGAATTCAAGAACAAAAAGTCAGCGCGCTTAAAGGCGAATATGCGAAGATCGCCGCAGAAAAAGGCGAGTCGTCGAAAGCTGCGCAGGATCTAGAAATTCGGATCAACAACGAATCGGCCGCATTGAATAAAGAAAAACTCGAGTTGGATCAAGCAAAATCATCCCTCGTCAAATTGAATGACACATCGGAAGTAACGAAGAAAAAACAGGATGAATTGCGTGCGAAAACAGAATCATTGACCAGCTCGATGAATGAACTTGGGAAGAAAGCGCTCGTCGCTTTGACAGCCGCCGCGGCTACCGCAGGCGCAGCCATCGCGAAGATGTTCATCGATGCCGGATCCTTTGCGGACGACCTAGATACGCTGTCAAAAAAGACAGGTATTTCCACTGAGCGGTTGCAGGAATTAAGTTATGCATCCCGGTTTGTGGACGTCTCGGTGGAAACCATGACCGGATCCATGAATAAAATGACCAAAACAATGGACGCAGCGCGGGATGCGATGGCCGTTGGGAAAATCAACGAACAGTCCGCCGCTTATGAAGAATTGAAAGTGAAAGTGACCAACGTTGATGGGAGCTTGCGAAACAATAAAGATGTTTTTTACGAAACTATTGACGCTCTTGGGAAGATGACCAACGAGACTGAACGCGACCAGTTAGCCATGAAAATTTTCGGAAAATCAGCAACGGAGTTGAATCCATTGATCAAAGCCGGTTCGAAGGAATTAAACCGATTATCCGAAGAAGCGCATAACGTGGGCGCCGTTGTCAGCGACGAAGGGGTAACATCCTTAGCACAGTTTGATGACAACATGGAAACGCTCAAAGCATCCACGCAGGGCTTAATGAACGAGGCGTTGGCGCAATTAACCCCGATCATCAATGATCTTGTCAACTCCCTCAAAGAAAACATGCCCGCTATCGTTGAAGGCATCAAAGGTTTTGTGAAGTTCGTCATTGATAACGGTCCGATGATTATATCTGTGATCGGTGGCATCGCCGCAGGGCTGATTGCTTGGAACGTGGCGAGCATGATCAGTGGTGTGGTAACCAGTATCCAAGCATTTCAAAAAGCCAACGAAGGGGCTACAATCGCCCAATGGGCGATGAACGCCGCGCAAGCTGCAAACCCGATCGGGGCAATCATCGCATTGATCGTAGCGCTTGTAGCAGGGATCGTCATTTTATGGAACACCAGCGAAGGGTTCCGGAATGCCGTCACCAAGATATTTGGCGATATCGTAAAAACGATCAGTGGTGCCGTGGATAATATCGTCAAGTTCTTTACTGTAACCATCCCCGGAACACTTGGGAAAGTCGGCGATTGGTTCAAAGATATTGGTTCAAACATTGTTAAAGGTGTTTGGGATGGTATCACCGGCATGGCCACTTGGATCAGTGATAAGGTTTCCGGTTTCTTTGGCGGAATCGTGGATGGCGTCAAAAACTTCCTGGGGATCAAGTCACCATCCCGCGTATTTGCCGGTATCGGTGAGTACATGGCGCAAGGACTGGGGATCGGCTTTGCGGACGAAATGAAATCCGTCAATAAAGACATTCAGGGCGCGATTCCTACAAGCTTTGGCGGAAGTATCAGAGGTGGCAGTATCGGAGCACCTGGAGCGGGCACATCCGGCTCTAGCGTCAACGTGACGCAGAACATCTATTCAAATAAGCCGATCAGTGCGTATGAAGTCTATCGTCAAACGAAAAACGCAGGCAAAGCCATTGCGCTTGGGGTGTTGTAATGAGGGAAATCATCTTTACAAATGACCGGGATCAATCACTGGTCCTGGATGAAACGTCGGATTATTCCCTCACCAGCATTACAGGGATCAGCCCGCCGAATGCGAATATTCAAACCAGCAGCATAGCGAACTTCGACGGGACCACCTTCATCAATTCCGTTGTTAATCAACGCAACATCGTGATCGCGCTACAAATCAACAGCGATGTTGAAGCAAACCGTCTTCGACTATATGACATCTTCAAAATCAAGCGCAAAGGAACGTTTCATTATCATAGCGATTTGATCGAGGCAAAAATCGAAGCCTACGTCGAGAGCATCGATGTATCTCCGATGAACTGGCCGGTGGTCGCGCTGATTTCGATGATCTGTCCGCGTCCCTACTTTGAAGCGCTGGAATCCATCATTTCTGATATCACATCGATCACCGGGCAATTCTCATTTCCCTTGACCCTGATCGCATCCGGGATCCAACTTGGCAACTTACAAACGTCGCAAGCAGTCAATGTCATGAATCCGGGGGATATCCCCATCGGGATGATCATCCGGTTCAGAGCCAATGGTGCGGTTAGTAACCCAAAGTTGTTGAATACGCAATCACTGGAATCCATCGAGCTGAACACCTCGATGATCGCCGGCGATATCATCACTATCAATACGGAAATCGGTCAGAAACGGATTGAACGTGATCGTGGTGGTGTGGTATCCAATCTCTTTAACACATTGGTCGTCGGTTCGAAATTCCTTCAATTAAGCGAAGGCGACAATATTCTTTACGGATCCGCAGTAAGTGGATCCACAGCGTTGATGATTGAAGTTGAATACCGGGCGAAATACAGCGGGGTGTAACGATGGAACTCAAAATCTATGATACAACTATGGATCTCGTCGGCATCATAGATACCTCGACCGCCGTGATTTGGAATCGTAAATACTACACAGCCGGATCCTTTGAAATTCATGCCCCGGCGAACGAAATTGAGATCGGTTTGCTTCAAAAGCAATATATCGTAACGAAAGACGGAAGCCTTGAATTCGGCATCATCGAAGATGTTACGATCGAGCAAAAAGAAGATGGGGAGTTCATCAAAGCCACAGGGCGCTTCGGTTCAAGCCTATTAGCGCGAAGAATCATCTTTGAAACGACGATTCTATCGGATACCTATGAAGTCGCGATGCGGTCACTGGTTTATAACAACGCGATCGATCCAACGATCGGCGACCGCATTATTCCCAATCTGATTCTCGGCAGCCTGAATGGATTTATTGCTACCGTCAATTTCCAAGTATCCTATCGAAATTTACTCACGGTTTTGCAGGGATTATCCGTTACCAGCGGAATTGCATGCCGTATTCGTTTTGATCCGGTTGCGAAGAAGTACGTTTTTGAAACCTATGCTGCACTCGATCGATCGGTCGATCAAAGCGTCAATGCGCGCGCGATATTCAGTAATGATTACGATAACCTGCTTGCGTCACTCTATCAGACCAGTGATGTTGAATATTCGAACATTGCCCTTGTTGGCGGCGAAGGTGAAGGCATCGATCGAAAGATGATCATCGTGGGTGCTGGTACAGGTTTGGATCGCTACGAAATCTTTGTCAACGCAAAGGACGTCCGGATGGAAGCCGGCATCACCGAACCGGATTACCTCGCGATGCTCGCGCAAAAAGGCGCGGAATCCTTGACCCCGCGGGTTGAATATTTCGAAGGGAATGTATTGACCGAAGGGACGTTGAATTACAAACAAGATTACGACCTGGGCGATATTGTTACCATTGAGAATAGCCGTTGGGGTAAACGGATTAACGTGCAAATCACCGAAATCACCGAAGTGTACGACGATAACGGTATGCAAGTTATCCCGGTATTTGGTACAACATCCCCTTCACTCGGCGATGTATTGTCGAAAAGTTCAGACACATCCGGATCCGGTGCCGGCGGAACGGAAACAACCGTCACGCCGAATAAAGCGTTGGTATCGGATGCATCCGGGAAAGTCGCGGCAAGTGCGGTAACAGACATTGAACTTGGCTATTTATCCGGGGTTACGTCTGCGCTGCAAACACAAATCAACGCCAAGCAAGCGACCATCACCGGTGGCGCATCGACCATCGTTTCCGCGAACCTAACCGCAAGCCGAGCGCTTGCATCGAACGTAAGTGGAAAAGTGGTAGTAAGCACTGTGACTGACGTCGAACTAGGGTATCTGTCCGGCGTTACGTCAGCGTTGCAAACTCAGATTAACGCCAAGCAAGCGACCATCACCGGTGGCGCATCGACAATCGTTTCCGCGAACCTAACCGCAAGTCGAGCGCTTGCATCGAACTCAAGTGGAAAAGTAGTAGTAAGCACTGTCACTGATGTGGAACTCGGATATCTGTCCGGCGTTACGTCAGCGCTTCAAACGCAGATCGATACAAAAGCGCCCTTAGCATCCCCCACATTTACAGGAGTACCGGCCGTACCTACAGCGGCAGCTGCGAATGATACGACACAAATCGCATCAACAGCCTTTGTGCATAACGCCATCGCGCTTGACGCAGTAGACTCGCAAGGGTCCAACGCGAATGGATATTGGATCAAGTTTGCGAGTGGATTGATGATTTGCTACCAAACCCTGACCGGATCCTATGGAACACCGACATCATGGGGAAGTGGTTATACATCGGCAGCCATTGCCTGGACTTTCCCGGTCGCATTCTACGAAGCACCTGAGATAAGTGGAAATGTATTGGGGGGTGGATCGACATTTTGGGTTGGTTCGGATACATGTTCGACAACGGTAGGTAGTTTCGTACTGTTGCGGTTTGCGACCTTAGCCAATGCAAGCCGGACAATCAAAGTGGTTGCAATCGGAAGATGGAAGTAACTTGAAAGGAGTTTCGTTATATGGCAATCAGAAGCGGATTTTTCAACAGTATCGGTGGCGATCGCGTCTATGATGCAGCGCGATTCGCGGAGTACTTCGGAGCGTTCATCGGCGTCGGTGTTTTTCCGGATCCGACAACCAGCCTACAAATTCAAGTAGACAGTGTAATGAATGTCAAAGTGAAAGCTGGCAAGGCTTGGATCAACGGATATATCCTGATCAGTGATGCTGATTACAGTATGGCTATTCCGACAGAAGCGGTATTGAATCGCATCGATCGGATCGTCGTAAGGCATCATTTTGCGAATCGCGATCTTTCCATCGTGCGCGTCGCTGGTGTAGCCGCATCCTCCCCAGTTGCACCAGCACTGACGCGCGATGCAAATATGTTTGAACTCTCATTGGCCACAATTCAAATCAACGCAGGGACAAGCGCTATTACGGCAGGCATGATTACCGATACGCGGTCCAATACCAGCGTTTGCGGCTTTGTGTCTTCCATCATCACGAACATCCCCTACATGACGCCCAATAAAGCCCTCTTGTCGGATGCGGATGGGAAACTTGCCGTCAGCACAGTAACGGATGTTGAACTTGGTTATTTATCGGGTGTATCAAGCGGAATTCAAGCTCAAATCAATGCCAAGCAGGCGACCATCACCGGTGGCGCATCGACCATCGTATCCGCGAATCTGACCGTTGGCCGGGCATTGGCATCCAACGCCAGTGGGAAAGTGGTGGTCAGTCCCGTCACCGATGTGGAACTCGGATATCTGTCCGGTGTGGCATCCAATCTGCAACAACAGATCAATGCCAAACAATCACTCATCGCCGGCGCGGCATCTACTATTGTGTCCGCAAATCTCGAGTCCAATAAAGCCGTTGTCTCGGATGTGAACGGAAAAATCGGAGTAAGCGCGGTCACCAGTACGGAACTCGGTTACCTTGCGGGAGTCGGAAGTAATGTACAAACGCAACTGAATGCCAAACTTGGCGCCACGTCGCAAGCCGTCGACTCCCTGAAAGTTAACGGTAAGAAAATTACCGTTGGGACAGCGGCCCCGGCCACGCCGGCCGTTGGGGATGTTTGGATTGATTCAAACTAAGAGGGGGTCTGAAAATGGCAACGAGTAGCTTTGGCAAAACTGGATCTATCGTGACCTCAAGGTTTGGCGCTGTTCCTTATTATGCAAACTGTGGATTGCGTGCTGTCATGCCTGAAACCGGGCGAATATTATCGATCGATCTCTATCTCGGTAAATATTCAACCGTCACTCCAACCGTATGGGGCATGATTTGGAATCGAAGTAACGGAGCGATTCTCGCGCAGTCTGCATCGCAAGAAATCACGAACCAGGCGGATGCCTACAATGAGTGCATCAAATATACCTTCACATTTGGTAGTAAGCCGCAAGTGTTGAAGGATACACTGCTGTGGATCGGGTATGCGAAAGCATCCAATGAGTCTGGCCATTCGTTGCGCTTCGGGTTTGCGTCTTCCGGATCCGGTTATGCGGTGGATAGCAACGATACATCACAAGGATCCCCTGGCGTAATGAGTGCGGCTCGAACATGGGCGGACGAGGCGATCTACGTCCTGGTTACCTACGAAACCGGCGGGCAAGTCAAAGTGTTTGGGACCGCGTTTGCCAATAAACCGGTCAAAGTTTGGAATGGTTCAGCATGGGTTGAAAAGCCGGTAAAAGTTTGGAATGGTTCAGCATGGGTTGAAAGCAACTCATAGAAAGGGATTGTATGCTCACTCTATTCACCAGTAACGCTTTGTTTCTTCTTGCAGCCTTCTTCGTTGTTTGCAACTGGATACTCGGGGGACTGTCCGCCTTCATCAATGGCGGCTTTGAACCTAAAACATTCTTTCTGAAAGGATTGTCCAAAGTGATCGCAAATATGCTTGTGTTCGTATTCCTCTTTGCATCCGGACACTTTACGAAAGACATCATCATATGGAACATTTCGCCCGCTCTTGTTTTTGATTTCATCGCAGGAGTCATGGTTCTCTACTATATCGTGAGTGCAGTTAAAAACGGGATTGCAGTACCTGGTTTACACTTCGCTGTCGTTGACACATTGGATACGAAAGTAAAAGAATTGATGGGGAAAAGCGATGGCATCCTAAGTGAAGAAACCACGCAAAGCGAGATCAATTTCGCGCTCGAGGACAGCACTCAAAATGGCTAAGACAAACGCCGAGCTGGTCGTCTACTGCAAAGCGAAAACGCAAGTCCCCAATATCTACCTGCTTGGCGGATTCGGTCGTAAGTTGACGCAAGCCATGATCGATCGGCGCCTCGCGATGGGTTGTACCTTGACACGTAACAATCTCGCGAAGTATAAAGCCAATATCGGTAAATACTGCTTTGATTGTGTAGGCTTGATCAAAGGGTATCTGTGGGAAACATCCCCAGGCATAGTGCCGTATAACATTCCGGCCGGATCTGATCAGAATGTCGGGATGATGTACAACAGCTGTAAAGAAAAAGGTCTATTGGCAGCGATGCCGGACATCCCGGGTATCCTGGTATTCACCGATGGCTTTACACATGTCGGCGTCTATACCGGAAGGGTGAATGGAATCCGGCAATACATCGAGTGTACGACCGCCTGGGGCACGTTCGCCGTCGTCACCAGCGCCGACTCAGGCCATCCTCAAGGGCATAACCGCACATGGAAGTATTGGGGCAAGCACGCGCTGATCACGTACACAGCCCCGGTTGCAACCGCGCCAAAGGGTGTTATTGATGTCGGATCGAAAGTGCGCATCATCGGAACAAACTACGCCACCGGTGAGATCATCCACGAGTCGTACAAAGTCGCGTTTTATACCGTATCTCAAATCGGGGCTGGGAAAGCCTTGTTGGAAGAATTGAATTCGTGGGTTTTGCTGAAAGACCTTACGTTGGATCCCATCAAAGTGACGCCACCGGTTGTAATACTACCGGCACCGACGGTTGTTGAGAAAATTGTCTATGTTGATAAAATCGTTGAGGTCGAGAAACCGATCAATGCCATCTTCAATGATGGCAGGATTGAGGTGACTATCAAGACCTTAACGGCGAAGTAAAACCAGGGGGAAACACAATGACACAAGTCGAATTCAACGGGATGTTCATCACAGCGTTCGCGACATTCACAACGCTGCTGATCTCATTAGGCGCGATCCTGGTAAAACTAAACACAACGCTGAACAAGCTGACATTCTCGATGGATAACAGCATGCAGAAGTTAAAAGAGCACGAAGACCGGTTGGATGACCATGATAAGTCGATTCATGGCATCGAACTGAACTGTGCGAAACAAGGTCATATAGAAATTTAGGATCATCAAATCAAAACCATCGAGAGGTGGTTTTTTTCATGTTATTTATTCGTTTTAGTGATCATAATCGTTTCCTATTCATTAAAAAAGACTGTCAACACATTTTGACAGTCTAGTTTCTATCAGATAGGGATTGATTTTATAAAGTTATTGGGCCTGATGATTTGACTTGATCGGTGATCCCAGCTCTTTCCTTAATCAGATTAACGAACTTACTTACGTTGAACTGACCATTGTTGATGAATGTCAACACCCTCACCTCATCTGATTCCATATCAGGCTTGTAGTTAATGATGAAATATGGATGGTATGAAGTCTTTGTCTTCTTAGTAGTGCCGGACATACCGCCTACAACTGCCCCAAGAGGACCGAGAAGCACTCCGCCAAGCATTGCACGACCAAGTACGCTCTTTCCTTGCTCGGTTATCTCTTTTTCAGTAACAGATAAAACACCGACAATCTTTGAATATGGAAGATAAACACTTTCTAGTTTTTTAAAAAACTTGGGCTTAATTTCAATTCTCGATTCATCGTCATGTAGAATGATTTCAGAAATGGTACCAGGCATGAAACCCGGAACACCTTCGTGATGTGGAAAACTGATGGAGGCGTCACCTGTCTTGCTGCTTA
Organism: Erysipelotrichaceae bacterium; assembly: GCA_049684955.1. Lineage (GTDB taxonomy): Bacteria > Bacillota_I > Bacilli_A > Erysipelotrichales > Erysipelotrichaceae > GWE2-51-13. Next base: position 490 of record JBAVGP010000107.1, on the reverse strand, counting down.
ATGTAAATAGTCCCATGAAAATATCCCCACTTTCTTGTGTTTCCTATATTATATAACCCGTTAAACGAAATAGACAATAAATTTGGTGAAAATGAAATTACTGTTTGAAATATAACGAAGAATTTGAAATGCATTTAGGTTTGTTGAGTTAAGAACCACCGAAAAGTGGTTTTTTTACTAAACAACTTGTTTAATATATTAAACAATAGTTGATGGAATGTTGATGGAATTTTTGTGTCGTGCATTTGTTTATGTGTCGTACAATAGCAAAATATAGTTTAAAATAGGCTTTTTTGGTGTTAAAGTGTATTGATGTCCTATTTGGAATGGTTTCCCATCATCCGCTCCAAGCGGTGCTAAAAGTGCCTTAAATAGGCGCTTTTTTTGTGCTTTGATCTGCAATTGGGTGATATCCGGGATAGGAGCAAATTTGAAAACGTATTATTTTGAAGAATGCTGTTTACTTTTGTCTTCTTTATACTATTATAGT
>JBAVGP010000106.1:0-9900 GCA_049684955.1 Erysipelotrichaceae bacterium | reverse complement strand
GGATCAGATCGACTTTCTGATCTACGAATGCCGGCATAGCGGCGAAGGTCGTCTTGACGATCGTCGCGTCGGGCAGACTTTGGCGCAGGATATCCTGATTCCCTTGTTCGCCGTAAAGCGAAGCGATTTCCGGATAGAGGATTTCGATGATCATAGAGTTTGCCTCCTTGCGCGGATCGTCTGCAGACATGTCTGTTTGGCAGCCAAAGCTTGCGGCTCGGTCTTGGTTCCATAGAGGATGAACACCGTATCGACCAAGTCGAAATCGATCAGTTGGGTGGCCTGGGCTTCGGTAAGCGCGCCGTTCACCCGATTGGCCGGGACGCCGGCGAGTTTATAGCGCGCGATGAAATCGAGATAGCGCATCCCCCCGAACAAGACTTGTTTGATATTGGGACGATTCAGATATTCGAAATCCGTATCGTAGATGAACGCGATGTTCTCGGATGCCTTGCCATGGTCGGAGGCTTCGTTCATCAACAGAAAGGCGATACGTTCATTGGGATCATAACGCCGCACGAAATCGCATACCCGCGATGTGGCGATCGGATTTTGGTCCTTCGCCATCATGACGATGATCTTCTTGCCGCCTTCTTCCGTGACATCAAAGCGGCTCTTCACGACGGATACCGCGTCGAAGCTTTTCAGGATCTTGTCGATTTCCATCCCGTAAGTGCTCAGCAGGGCGATCGCCGCGATACTGTTATACAGGTCGGTGATATTGTCGCCGACCAATTTCATCTCATAATCCGTTTCCCCGGCCCGCAGACTCGCGGTTTTATTTTGCGTGTCGACGGCGGTGATCACGAAGTCGCCTTGCGGGGAAGCATATCCGCACTTTTCGCAGTGCGCTTTCCCGATGTGATGGAAACGGTTGAAATCATAAGTCAGCGTATGCATGCAGCGGGGACAATAATGGATGTCTTTGATGCGGCTGTCGGTAATCTCCGCTTCGCCCTCCAATCGGTCGACGCCAAAGGTAACGCGCTTGTTTGAAGGATTCAGTTCCAGCGATATCAGGTCGTCCGCATTGAGGATCAACGTGGTCGACGACGGGATGCTGCGGCGCAGGATATCCGCGATATAGCCGACATGCGCATTCCGGCGGTATGAATCGCGGTAGAGGTTGGTCACGACCAGGTAGGTCGGCTGCAGATAGGGATAGACTTTCGGTGAAACGCGTTCGTCGATTTCCAAGACGCATAAATCCGCCTTCCGTTTACCCCAGAACGTGGAGGCATCCAGCATCGTGACGATGATGCCTTCCTGGATATTGCTTCCAAGGGCGTTGTTGGCATAAGGGATGTTGTTGGCTTTCAGCACGTCGCCGATCATATTGGAGACGGTGGTCTTGCCATTGGTTCCGGTCACGCCGATGATGACGCTTGGTTTCTCGATGTATTTCAAAAACTCCGGACAAATGCGCAACGCCAATCCGCCGGGCAGATGCGATCCGTTGCGGCCTAAAGCCCGCAGCGCGAAAATCGCCGAGCGTGCCGTTAAAACCGCGCAATAATATTTGAAAGGTTTCATGGTTCGATTCCTTCTTTTCAGGTTCATTTTACCTCATTTTACGAAGACTGTCATCGTAACGGGCCAAACTATGCGGACAATGCATGAAAAAAGCCGGTTATCCGGCTAGATTACTTCGGTTCCGATCAGGTCGTGGCCGCGTGCTTCGTCGATGCGTACTTTGACGAATTCGCCGCTGCGGATCAGGCGCGTACTGGTGAAACGAACTTCCCCGTCGACATTGTCGGGGGCGCTGTGGATCGATCGGCCATGATACCCGTACGTATTGGCATCGCGGCTTTCGTTCAGGACATCGACGATCCTTCCGATCCATTCCTCGCCTTTTTGTTGGGCGATGCCGGACTGAAGTTCCATCAGACGGCGGATGCGGTCCTGTTTGACCTCTTCTTTTACTTGATCATCCATTTCATAGGATGGCGTGTCTTCTTCGGGGGAATATGTGAACGCCCCCATACGGTCGAAACCGATCTCGCGCGTGAAATCAAGCAAGGTCTGGAATTGTTCTTCGGTTTCTGATGGAAAACCGACCATCATCGTGGTCCGCAGGATCGCGTGAGGAAAGACCGAACGGATCTTGGCAATGACTTGACGCAGGTCGTCCGCGTTCCCTTTGCGGTTCATCCTGCGCAGGATTTCGTCATCCGCATGCTGGACCGGGATATCGAAATACGGGATGACCTTGTCGCAGACATACATCGCCTGCAATAATTCGTCGCTGACGGCGTTGGGATACATATACAGGATGCGTATCCATTTGAATCCCGGCAGATTGTTGAGCTGATAAAGCAACGCAGGCAGATTCGATCCTTTCAGATCTTCCCCGTAACGGGTCGTGTCCTGGGCGATCAGCACCAGTTCCTTGACTCCCTGTTCGGATAATTTTTTCGCTTCGTCGAGGATATCTTCCATCGGATACGAAATCATATTCCCGCGGATCAAAGGGATCGCGCAGTAGGTGCAACGGTTCGAACAGCCTTCCGATATTTTCAGATACGCCGTATAGGGCTTGGTCGCAAGCAACCGTTCCATTTTCCCGTAGCTGCCGATGATATCCGTGCCGAGTTCTTCGGTCAGGATCTCCGACAGACGCGGGTAGTCCGCCACGCCGATGAAACGGTCGACTTCGGGAAGATCGGCTTCCAGTTCTTTTTTATAGCGTTGGGCCAGACAGCCCAATACGATCAGTTTTTTACAATTCCCTTGTTTATAATCGGCCATTTCCAGGATCGTTTCGATGCCTTCTTTTTTCGCCGGATCGATGAATCCGCAGGTATTCACGAAAATCGCCTCGGCTTCTTCCGGGGCGTTGGTGATGGTGTGTCCGTTGGCTTTCAGCAGGCCCATGACCCTTTCGCTGTCGACCAGATTCTTACTGCAACCTAAACTTACGAAACCTATTTTCATTTGCGTCCTCTTTCCAATGTGGATACTATTTCTTGTGCGTCCAACGGGCAATGGGTCATCCCCATTTTGATGCGCGGTTTGGTTTTTCCGTGATAATCGCTTCCGCAGGTCATCATGAGATTTTTCTTCTTGGCATATGCGGCGTAATACGCGATCTGCGTTTCACTGTGATACGAACTGAACACTTCAAGACCGTCCAGTCCCAACGGGATCATTTCGTCCAAAACGAAATGATCTTCCTTTACGTTCTTGCCGGGATGAGCGAGAATCGCCACCCCGCCTACGTCGTGGATCAGCTTTATGCATTCTTTCAAACTCGGCAAGTCCGCCGGCAGATAAGCGACTTTCCCCTGTGACAGATAATCCCAGTAGAAATTCACCTGCGGATTGTCGCTGCGCGATCCGTTTTGGAAGTAGCTGCGCAGTTCGGGATGTTTTTTGTTTTCCTCATCGTTCAATAACCATTCGCAGATCTTCTCGCCGGTCAGAATTTTACCGTCAGCGAACGTCCGCAGTTCTTCAAGCGGGAACGGCTTCTTGAAATGTCCTTCCAATAAGCCTAATCTTCTTTCCGTCAGCTTTTCTTCCGTCTCCCGCATACGCGCTTCGATGCTTGCGAAACGCGGATCCGTCGGATCGATGAAATAGCCTAAAAGATGCAGATCCAAGTCATGCAGACGGCAGGATATCTCGATCGCGTCGATCCAGCGCACCGTGGTCGTACGTGCCAATTCACGCATGCGCAACGATGCATTGACACTGTCGTGGTCGGCGATCGCCGCGACCTTCAATTTCGCTTTTTCCGCCTGATCCATCAGTTCCTCGACGCTGAATTCACCGTCGTCGCTGTACAGACTATGAATATGCAGATCGATGTCACCCATATTGCCTCCTAAAAGATGCGCGTCTGGGTGACTCTGGCCCCGAAAGGAAAGAGCGCCAGCTGCGCGAATTTGAATGCCTGAAGACCGAACGGAATGCCGATGATCGTGATGCAGAAGGCCACGCCCACGATCAGCGCCGAAACGGCGAGTTCCCAACCGAAAATCAGGATCCACAGAATATTGAAAAGCAGGCTTCCGACACCGACGGTCGGATAACTGATTTCTTTACCGAAAGGCCATAACACCAAGGCCGCGATCTTGAAACACTGGATCCCGAACGGGATGCCGATGAGCGTGATGCAGAGAACGAGGCCGGCGATAAACCATCCGACAGCAAGGATCGCACCGCCGAAGACCACCCATAAAATATTACCGAGAATACGCATCGTACAATCCTCCGATGAGGAGTATTATACGCTATTCGGATGATTTTTTCCATTCTGCGATTCCGCTTGATATTCGGACGCTCTTTCATTAAACTATAGTAAACACATGGGAGGTCGAAGATGGATAACCTACTCGGATTATTGAAGCAGAATGCCCGCCTGAGCATCAAGGAATTATCGGTCCTTTTGAACCAAAGCGAAGAAGTCGTCGTCAAGGCATTGGAAGCGTATGAAAAACAAGGGATCATCAAAGGCTACCAAGCCATTTTGAATTATGAGAAGTTGGAACCGGCGCCGGTTTTCGCCCTGATCGAACTGAAAGTCCAACCCAAGAAGGAATTCGGATTCCAGGAAATCGCGGATCGCGTGATGGCGTTCGAGGAAGTCGACAGCGTCTATCTGATGGCCGGGGATTATGACTTGGCGATCTTTGTACGCGGCAAGACGATCCAGGATGTTGCGATGTTCGTGGCGAAACGCTTATCCACCTTGGATTCGGTGCTTTCCACGGCGACCCATTTCGTCTTGACCAAATATAAGGAAGACGGGTTCATTTTACGGGATGAAGAGGCCGACGAACTTCGCGGCCAGTTGGTAGTGTGATGAAATTCCCTGTCAACCAAGCACTGGCGGATCTGAAACCGTCGGGAATACGCAAATTCTTCGACATCGCCAACGAGATGAAGGATGTCATTTCGTTAAGCATCGGCGAACCGGATTTCCAGACGCCATGGCATATCAGCCAGGCCGGCATCGATGCCGTCCAACAAGGCAAGACCTGGTATTCCCCCAGCATGGGTTTTCTGACTTTGCGGGAAGAGATCTCGCATTATCTGAAACGGCGCTTCGAACTTCAATATGACGCGAAGACCGAGATTCTGGTGACGGTCGGCGCTTCGGAAGCGATCGATCTGATCTTCAGGTCGTTGTTGAATCCGGGTGACGAAGTGTTGGTGATCCAGCCTTCGTTCGTCTGTTATGATCCGTTGGTGCGGATGTGCGGGGCGATCCCGGTGATCATCGAGACCAAAGCGGAAGACAAGTTCAAACTGACCGCGCAAGCGCTCAAGGAAAAAATCACGCCGAATACGAGGATGCTGGTGATCAGTTTCCCGACCAATCCGACCGGCGCGATCATGACCAAAGAAGATCTGGAAAAAATCGCGGAAGTCCTGCGCGGCACCGATATCATGGTGCTCTCGGATGAGATCTACTGCGAACTGAATTATTCGGATACGCGGCACTATTCGATCGCGAGTCTGCCGGATATGCGCGAACGCACGATCATCGTCAGCGGTTTCTCGAAATCCTATGCGATGACCGGATGGCGTATCGGTTATACCTTCGCGCCGGCAGGGATCATCGAGCATCTGACGAAGCTCCACCAATACATGGTGATGTGCGCCCCGACCGTTTCGCAGTACGCGGCGATCGAAGCGATGCGCAACGGTGACGACGATGCGGCGATGATGCGCAACGAATACGATATGCGGCGTCGTTACCTGGTCGACCGTCTGAACGCGATGGGGCTGACCTGTTTCGAGCCGGAGGGAGCCTTCTATGCCTTCCCCGACATCCGCAGCACCGGATTGACCAGCGAAGCGTTCTGCGAAAAACTGATCTATTCCAAAATGGTCGCCGTCGTCCCGGGCAATGCCTTCGGCGACAGCGGCGAAGGATTCATCCGCATCTCCTATTCCTATTCGCTCAAGCACATCACCGAAGCGCTCAACCGCATGGAAGCCTTCCTGAACGAACTAAAGCAGGGTTAACCCCCTGCTTTTTTCATGCGATAGCTAATGCCCCACGGAATATACATCAAGATCCAGATAAACACCACCAACAGCACCAATAACGCGATATAGCCCGGATTACCGGCGATATCCGCCAGGATGGTCAAGGGGGATCCGGGGGACGGATAATTGAGGAAGAAGAAGTTCGTACTCCAGATTTTATTGAGGAAGAATAAAGGGATCGAGAAAGCCGTCATCAGACCTAATGTCCAGACAGCCCCTTTGATTTTTGGACGGGATTCCCCACCCGCCAACAAGAGCACCGCGAAGATGGTCATCGCGCCATGGATCCCGAAACTGTGGATCGACTGGAAGTTCCCCAGCGGGATCTGCAGCCAATCGGGGAAAAGCAGCGCGCATAAGGCACCCGGCAACCCGATCCAATACATGAATTCACGGCTGACCGCATCCCGCTTGAACGCGTAGTAGAGACAGGCGATTTCGGTGACCGCGCACAGATGCAGCGGCATGTATTCCAATTTATACGCGCCCTGCAGACCGTAGATCAGCTGGCGCGCGACTTCCGACAGCACGATGCAGACCGCGAAGATGCGCAGAAAACGTTTGCGTTGATCCGGATTCAGATTCAGATAATAGTAGACGGTGAAACATCCGACGATGAAGATACCCAACAGCCAAAGGTCATGTTCGATGCCGAACCATGCATAGTTTTTCACTTCGAAGACGCCTGGGACGGCGAAGAATTGTCTGAGTGCTTCCATAGTTTTCCCTCTTGGGTTTATCCTACCAAGAAAAGCTTGGTACATCAATAGAAAAAAAGAAAACAAGGATTTCTCCTTGTTTAGTCCTCGATCGAGAAGTCGCCGCTGACCGAGCGCAGGTCGATGCTGATCTTCCCGTCGCCCAGGATTGTTTTCCCTTGACGGCCTTCGATTCTTCCCTTCTTGTCGAGTAAATCAAATTCGCACTCGCCGCTGATGCCTTTGAAATCGAGTTTGACGCCGCAACCCTGGGCAGCCAGGCGGATGCGATAATCACCGCTGACCGTTTCTATCGTCAAACGTTCGACTTGAGTAAGGTTCAGAACACCGTCGGAGGATGCACTATGCAAGTACACCTCTTTTGCGGATCCGCGGTAGTTCAAATCACCGGAAGCGCTCTTCATGGTAAACGATTCCCCGCTGTGCCCATCGATCTCCGCATCACCTGATGCCGTATCGAAGTGCAGATTTCCTGCAATGCTTTTTAAGACAAGATCACCTGATGCGCTATGGAAGCGCAGATTCTTAGCACTTGCTTTGGCGGCTTGGATGTCGCCGGATGCGGTGACGATCGACAATGCATCCAGGGTCAGTCCGCTCAGCTCCACATCACCCGAGGCAGTCAAGATCTTGAGGTCCTGCGCGCAGGTTGCGACTTCGAGCTGGATTTCAAGGTCACGGTCGAAGACGTGGAAGAAACGGTTGGGATTGGTCATACGCAGCGACAAAGCGCCGTTTTCTTCCCGTTTCTCCAACAAGTACGAGTTTTCCGTGACGACCCCGTCTTTGATCAGATAGACATGATGCTGATTGTCTTTCGAAGGTGTGACGTCGACATCGGCATAACCGGCGTCGACCATGATGGTCCGCTGGGTATCGCCGTCTGTTTTATTTTTGATCGATTCTTCCGTTTTTACCGCTGCTTTCGCTTTGGGCAGATCATCCAGATCTTCGAATTGCGATACATCGCCCAACGAAGCGATGATCTCTTCCACGCTCTTGCCTTGTTTGAGTCCGATCGTGAAGTGCTGCGTGAAATCCTCCAGGATTTCGTTGCGTGTCGCTTCGTCGGTGTTGCCGAGTGCTTGCTCGACTTGTTTCATATATTCTTCCTGTGTCATGCGTTATCCCTCCCTTTCAAGAGATTCCCGACCTGGGTGACGAATTCTTTCCACTCGGCCGCCAGTTCTTCATAATAATTTCTTCCTGTGGAACTCAATTTGTAATATTTCCTTGCGGGACCTTCCGATCCTTCCTGCAGATACGTGGTGACATAGTCGTCATCCTTCAGCCGCTTCAACAATAAATACAGCGTACCGGTCGCGACTTGCATCTGGGCCGAGATGCGCTCGGTCAGCTCATATCCGTACATGTCGCCATCCGCCAGCTGGGCCAGGACACAGAGTTCCAGGGCTCCTTTTTTAAATTGTGCGTTCATTGATTCTCTCCTTTGAAAGCACTATATCACTTAATATGTAGTAATGCAATATAGTTAGTTAAAATACTTAGTTCTTTTCGAAAATGCGCAGAAAAAAACCTGTGCTTGACAGGTTATCTTCGTTCATGGTGGTTCCGGCCGGAATTGAACCGGCGACACATGGATTTTCAGTCCATTGCTCTACCTACTGAGCTACAGAACCATGGTTGCGGGGGAAGGATTTGAACCAACGACCTCCGGGTTATGAGCCCGACGAGCTACCAGGCTGCTCTACCCCGCGACAATTAAGAAGCAATGATGATCTATGCTATATAGAATGGTGAGATAAGATGCAAATGGCGGAGGAAGTGGGATTCGAACCCACGCATGCTCGCACATCTGCCGGTTTTCAAGACCGGTCCCTTAAACCGCTTGGGTATTCCTCCACCGATTGGTGGACCCTGTAGGACTCGAACCTACGACCAACCGGTTATGAGCCGGCAGCTCTGACCAACTGAGCTAAGGGTCCATGCACCATTTTATAATAAATGGTAGCGGGAGTGGGATTCGAACCCACGACCCACCGGGTATGAACCGATTGCTCTAGCCAACTGAGCTATCCCGCCAGAAAATTTTGGTCGGGATGACAGGATTTGAACCTGCGACCCCTTGCTCCCAAAGCAAGCGCACTACCAAGCTGTGCTACATCCCGATAATAATTGGCGCGCCCAGCAGGAGTCGAACCCGCAACCTACTGATCCGTAGTCAATTGCTCTATCCAATTGAGCTATGGGCGCGTGTGTTAGGCCCAATTTGTAGTGCCTATCTAATATACCAAACAATGCATGCTTTTTCAAGTTCTTTCGCGAACATTGTTCCGAAAGTTCAAGTGGTGGGGATGATGGGACTTGAACCCATACGATGTTACCATCAACGGATTTTAAGTCCGTTGCGTCTGCCGATTCCGCCACATCCCCAACTGGAGGTTCCTATCGGATTTGAACCGATGATCACAGAGTTGCAGTCTATTGCCTTACCACTTGGCTAAGGAACCGCTTGAACCATGCCATATCATTATACTGAATGACCCTCTAAAATGCAAGGTTAAAGGACAAGAAAGGCAAGCCTTTCGGCTTGCCGGTTGATTATTGGGCTTTGACCCGGATCCAAAGATCGGATAGTTTCGCTTTTAGCGCGGCATTATACGTGTAGGACTCGTCGTTGGGATTATCCAGCCGTGGGACATAGGCGTTGTTTCCTTCGTACATCCCGCCCGGGGCGACGACGGCTTGATAAGCGGAAACGACCGGCGAGGTATAACCGACGAATTCCGTGTTCTTCAGCGCGACTTTCGCATCGAGCATGTAGTTGATCCATTTATGTGCCAAAGCGGCGTTTTGCGCGTTGGCCGGGATGACCATGCTGTCCATCCAGATGTTGGTTCCTTCGCTTGGGACGAAGAAAGCCATGTTCTTGTTCTGCGACAGGATATAGGCGGCATCGCCGGAGAAACTGACGGCGATGTACTTCTGCTCGTTGACCATCGCATCGATCAGGTCTTCGACCGCGTAGACCGGTTTGGTGGTCGCATTGATTTCCTTCAAGAGTTCGAAGGCAGCCTGGATCTGCGTTTCATCGGTCGTATTGACTGAGAAACCCAAGGCTTTTTCAGCAATCATGAAGACATCGCGTTCACTGTCATAGATATAGATCTGATTCTTGTATTTCGGATTGTCGAGGAGCCTCCACCCTGCTTTGAGA
>JBAVGP010000105.1:0-4672 GCA_049684955.1 Erysipelotrichaceae bacterium | reverse complement strand
ATGGTTTCACCGGTGCAGGTCATACGCGAAGTCGAAGCGAGCCATCATGAAAACGCCGCTCTGTTCGTTGAAGAAGCGATGGTTCGGCGTGAGTTGGCGGAGAATTTCTGCCATTACTGTAAGGACTACGATAATCTGAACGGCGCATGGCCGTGGGCGCAGAATACCCTGCGCAGCCACAAGAACGATAAGCGCGAATACATCTATGAATTGAATCAGTTCGAACAGGCGAAAACCCACGATGCGTTGTGGAATTTCTGCCAGACGCAAGTCGTGAATACCGGTTACCTGCATTCCTATCTGCGCATGTATTGGGCGAAGATGGTGTTGTTATGGACACCCGACGCGCAAACGGCGATCTCCATGCTGATCCATCTCAACGATACCTATTTCCTGGACGGACGGGATCCCAACGGTTATACAGGCATCCTTTGGAGCGTGGCGGCGGTGCATGACCGGCCATGGTTCGATAAACCGGTCCATGGATTGATCCGTGCGATGGGCAAAGAAGGAACGTTGAAGAAAACGAAACTCAAACTATAAAAAAACTCAAATCGGTGTGATTTGAGTTTTACGTTTTTGTGAGGTAGGCGATCGCGATCGCGCCTTTACCGGCATTCAGTCCGACGATCGGTGAGATCGTCTCGATATAATCAGGCGCTTTTCCAAGCATGCTTTCGCATTGGCGGCGGAAATCGGTTAGATCCTCAGGATCGTCCGCGTAGACCAGGGCGTAACGGTCGATGCCTTTCGTTTGAAAATCGTTCCTGAGGGTTTTGAGGATGGTCTTCATCGCGCTCTTTTGGGTGAGGGATTTCGCGAAGATTTCTCCTTTTCCGTTGCGATCGATTGAAATGACCGGCTGCAGTTTCAGTTTCGACAGGATGAAACCGGTCGTTTTGGAGACTCTTCCCCCTTTCAGCATATACTTCAGATCCTTTACGCTGACATAGATGCGGACGTCGTCGATCCGTTTTTTCATGAAGGCGACGAGCTCCGTAAAATCAGCACCCGCTTTCCGTAAGTTGGCGGCTTCGATGATCAACAGCCCTTGGGCGGCTGAATTGACTTTGGAGTCGAGGATTTCGATCTGCTTTCCTTCTTTGCGCAACGCATCCGAAACGGAAACGATGCGGTCAAACGTACCGCTCATTTTCGATGAGACGAAGATGCCCAGGATCTGGTCATAGTTCTGAAGCAACTGTCTGAATATCCGTTCGATCAGCTGCGGAGTGGCTTGCGAAGAGGTCGGATTCATCGTGTAATCGTCCAGTTTATCGTAGAAATCTTCCGGTTTCATCGTGAGCTTATCCATATAGACGACGGAATCTACGATCAGATTCAGCGGGATGACGACGATTTGGTTGTCATCGATGAAACGCTGCGGCAGATCGGCGATCGAATCTGTCACGATGACGGTCTTTGCGACGGGCTGATGGATCAATCGGGCTTGCAGGTACATGTCGTCGACTTTGTGCGATGTCACCGTTCCTTCTTCCAGCAATCGTTTCATGACTTGTTGGGGATGGTTGGTGTGCAGATGGACGCTGATGTGGTCGTCGCCGGAACCGAGCACCAGCGAATCGCCCATTCCGCTCAATTCGGTGCGGATTTTCTCAAGGTCGCTTTTAGAGCGGACCAGAAACTGCGTGCAATAGCGATATTCACCGATATCCAACGATGCCAGATTCTCACTCACTTCTTCCAATACGGCGGCTTTATATTGACGGTCGTCGAGTGTCCGGACCTTCAGGAACTTCGCGATGCCTTCCACGAAATAATAGAACGCCATGGCTCCGGCATCGACGACGTTATGTTCGCGCAGTACTTTCATCTGTTGTTTGGTCTTTTGGACGGCGTTCTTTAGATGTACGAGCGAGAGTTCGATCCGTTGAGTGAAGTCGTCCTCTAAATGCGTTTCAAGATGATTAGCCCATTCACGCATGACGGTGAGGATCGTCCCTTCTTTGGGATTGGTGACGGAACGAAAAGCGAACGCCGCGCTGCTTTTCAGCGATGCGACGAACTCTTCGGGGGTAAGGAATTCCTTGCTTGATAAAGCTTGGGATAATCCGCTGAAATACTGGGCGAAAATCATCCCTGAGTTCCCATAGGCATGATCGCTCGCGATATCCGAGATGGATTTCATCGTCGAAGATACATGCGGATCATGGGAGGCCGAACTCAAGATCGAGTTCATCGTGAGGCTGAGGTTGGTCCCCGTGTCCCCGTCAGGTACGGGGAAGAAATTGATTTTATTCAGATTGGCTTCATTGACGATGATATTTTTGGCGCCTGAAACGACGTAGGAATAGAGTTCGCTGCCGTCGATGACATAGATTGACATGGTTGGTTTCTCACTTTCTCAGATCGAGCAGTATCCTTCCATCTTTGATTTCCACGATGCGGTCGGTCTTTTGGGCGATCTGCTGGTCATGCGTGATGATGATGAAGGTGGTGCCGAATTTGCGGTTGATATCCCGCATCAGCTGATAGATTTGTTCGGCGGAATCGGAATCCAGATTCCCGGTCGGTTCATCCGCGAGGATGATGCGCGGATTATTGATGAGGGCGCGGGCGATCGCGGTACGTTGTTGCTGCCCGCCGGACATCTTGGAAGAAGGGTTGTCTTTGACTGCGGTGAGACCGACGAATTCGATCAGTTCCAACGCGCGTTTCATCGTTTCGGGTTTGACTGATCCGTTTTTGATGCGGCTCGGCAGCAGAATATTCTGTAAAGCGGTGAATTCGGGGAGCAGGTAATGGAACTGGAAGATGAACCCGATGGTTTGGTTGCGCAGGGTCGCCAGTTCCTTGCTTTTCATTTTGGAGACGTCTTTCCCGTTGAGGAGCACGTTTCCCTGCGTCGGTTTGTCGAGCGTCCCCAGGATATTCAGCAAGGTGCTTTTCCCGCTGCCTGATTGACCGATGATACTGTTGAAACTGCCGGCTTCGAAAGATAGGTCGACGTCGAACAGCACTTGGGTTTTGACCGCGGTGCCGTAGACTTTATTGATGTTGTGAAGTTCGATGATGTTATCCATTGCGTATTACCTCGATAGGACTCAGTTTTCTGGATTTACGGGCGGGGATGATGGAGGCGATCAGCGCGGAAAGCACTGCGACGCTGCCGGAGAACGCGATGAAGCCGACGTTATAGGTGATCGGGATCAAGGCGGTGCCGTTGGGATTCTTGGCGAAGGTGGTGAACATGACCAGCAACCCGACACCCAGTGCGACACCCAGGACGCCGCCCAGGAAACCGAGGATCAATCCTTGAAAGATGAAGATGAGACTGGCTTGGGAATCATTGATCCCCATCGCCTTCAGGATGCCGATCTGGCGGCTCTTCTGCAGGACCGTGATCGCCAGGACGCTCGAGATTCCCAGAATGACGGAAATGAGCACGAACACCTGGATCATATAGGTCGACACGCTTTGGCCGTTGAGACCGCTCAGCAATTGTGCGTTCTGGGTCTTCCAGTTGGTGATTTTCAATCCGCTTGGTGCGGTAGCCGTTAGATCGGTCGCCGTCGTATCCGCTTTGAAGACATCCTTGACTTGCATTTCGATGCTGGTATAGGTGTTCCCCAACGCGAAGAGATCTTGCGCGAAAGAAGCGGGGCTGATGACCCACGACTCGTTGATCGCGGCGACGCTGAGGTCGACAAGTCCGACGACTTGCGCATCGCGCAGGGTTCCGGTGACGGTTTTCAATTGGATCGTATCGCCGGTCTTGACGCCCAGATTCTGCGCCAAGGTGATGCCGAGCACGACTTCGTTATTGGAAGATGGCAGACGTCCGTCGGTCAGTTTGCCGGAGAGATTATAGATGGAGGCGGTATCTTTGGCGAAGCCCCGTAATAAGGTCGATTCGCTCTTGGAACCGACGATGGCGAACGCCGCTCCGTCGACACTCAAGCCGACATGGACAAGACGGCTATCAGAACTCAGGGTCGATAAGTAGGAATCCTGAACACTGAAGGAGGCTCCGCGCACTTCGCTGACGATGCTGATCTGTGCGCTGTTTCCGATCGTGGTGTTGATCAGACTGGCCTGCAAGCCTTGGATCAGCAAGCCGATGAAGATCTGGACCGAAATTCCGACCGCGATCCCCAACATGATCAAGATCGTCTGACCTTTACTGTAGGTTAAAAAACGCTTTGCGATTTGAAAGGATAGTTTCATACTTCACTTCCTTTCAGATACATCTTCAGTTCATCGAACGTCTGGCAGATGACGAAATGTTCGCCCACGACCGCCTTGGCGTTGTGTCGCAGCGCTTGTCCGCCCAGGATGATCCTGAGGTCGGGACGCAGCTTGTTGATGGCTTTCAAGCCGGCATTGAGGGCGCTCAGACTATAGAAATTGTTGACGCTGAACGCGAGATAATCGAAATCCACCGTGGCGACGAGATCCGCGACTTCGTCTTTTGGGAGCGAGTTGCCGAAGAAACAGCTGGTATAACCGAGCATACGGAAATAATCGGAAACGATACGGGCGCCGAGTTCGTGATATTCGCCTTCGGGGCACAGGATCGCGACCTTTTTTGAGCCCAGGAGAGGACTTTGCGCCATGACGTTGGGATAAAGACTTTCGAGCACCGTGCGCAAGATCTGCGTTTTCATGTGTTCGTCCCAGATCTTATGCTTGGGGTCCGACTCTTTTCCGC
>JBAVGP010000104.1:0-2528 GCA_049684955.1 Erysipelotrichaceae bacterium | reverse complement strand
CTTGGTCGGTGACACGACGTCGATCCTGCTAGGCGGCGCCGCGAATATGAATTTCATGGATTTCATCATCTATCAGGGCAGAATCGGAATTTTCTGGGTCGTCCAAGCCGGCGCGATCACTTCCGCTTTCGTCCTTTACTTAATTTTCCGCAAAGACAAACAGCCGATCCAATTGGCGGAAAAAACAGTCGTAACCGACTTCTTCCCTTCGTATTTATTGTTGAGCATGATCGGCTTGCTGATCGCGGCTTCGTTCATCCCCGAATCGATCAAAATCGCGGAGACGAACGGTCTGATCTGTGTCGGTCTGATGTTCATCGGTTTGATGCGCGAAGGATATTTCAGGAAGAATCCTTCCCGTGTAGTGTCAACTTTTCTTGAACTGGACTTCCAGACCATCCTTCTGTTAGCCAGTCTGTTCGTCATCATCGGCGCCATCAAAGAAGCCGGCGTCATCACCGATATCTCGAATCTCTTCGTACGATATGCCGGTAATAATCTTTTCTCAATCTATACCTTGATCGTGTTCGCTTCGGTGATCATATCGGCATTCATCGACAATATCCCCTATGTCGCCACGATGCTGCCTGTCGTCGCTTCCATCGCGACCCAGATGAACGTCAACCCGACCATCCTGTATTTCGGA
The DNA here is from genome assembly GCA_049684955.1 of Erysipelotrichaceae bacterium. Taxonomy (GTDB): domain Bacteria; phylum Bacillota_I; class Bacilli_A; order Erysipelotrichales; family Erysipelotrichaceae; genus GWE2-51-13. Next base: position 1,882 of record JBAVGP010000104.1, on the reverse strand, counting down.
CTCTTGATCGGAGCTACGCTAGGCGGCAATATGACACCGATCGGCGCTTCCGCCAATATCGCCGGCCTTGGCATTTTACGCAAGGAAGGTTACGAGGTAAAGGCGGGGACTTTCATGAAGATCGGTATCCCCTTCACCGTGGTCGCCGTATTGACCGGCTATATCCTGATCTGGCTGATCTGGGCATAACAAGATATTCTCATGCAATGGCATTCCGATTCGGGATGCCTTTTTTGTGTTTGCTGATCGATACATACGATTGAGTCTTAAGGTTCAATGCATAGATTCCATAAGGTTATTGAGGATATTATGGATATTTGGTAGAATCTACCTATGAGTCAGGCATTTTCCATCATGAACCGCAAGGTAAAGAAAGGCAGAGCCATGAGAACGAAATCGTTACTTAAACCAGTCATACTATTGCTTATCGTCATGCTTGTTTCCGCTTGTTCCGCAAAGAAAACGGATGATCCGAAAACCGATCCCAATCTGCTATTCGAGGATACGTTCAAACGGGCTGATAATACCGTCGTCGGTTCAGATTGGCAGGAAGTCAAAATGCGCAACGGTACCGGCAGTTCGGTGACTACAATCGAGTCGGGCGATTCCCCTTGGAGTATCAAAAGCAATACCTTGATCTATGAAGGGATCGGAAATAACACCTATACCGAGGACTACATCGAAACGGTCAAAGAATTCCCCATCAACAATTCGAAGGTTGAATTCGAAATCCGCGGAACCGCATCGACGACCTTGGGTTATGTCGGACCGGCGATCTATTGGGCGCCTGCCGTATCCTCTCGGCTCGGTTCTTTCCAGACAGTCGACAATAAAGATCCGCTGATCGGTGTTCAAACTTTCTATAGTTGGGAAAATGCCGGTACCAAAGGAATCGTCTATTATCTGAACGGTAAAATCGAAAAGGTCCCTAACGGGACTCTCTCTGGCATCAATGCGGCCGACTTTGTGAAGCACTCGATCACGATCAAAGACGGAAAACTGACGCATGAAGCCGGCGGAACCATCGTCGCGTCCTATGACCTGAAGGAAGCATTGGGCAGTGATGTTAAGCGTCATCTTTCCTTCGATGTCCGCTATTACGACAACGGCATCCCTTTCAAAGTTGAAATACGCAATTTGAAGATCACCGTCATCAAGTAACACCGAAAAATTCACAGTAAAAAAAGTTGATTCGATGAATCAACTTTTCGTTTGGTTAGAATGTGAAGAGGAAGAAAGCGCTGAAGATGACCACATCCTGCATGAAATGGATCAGCCATGCGGAAGCCATGCCTTTTGTCTCCAGCATGCTGCGTCCCATGTACCATCCCAGCAAGGTGCTCATCAAGGCTCCGACGATGCCGCCCGGCGCACCGTAATAATGACCGATGCCGAAGATAAAGGCACCGACCAGCAGAGCCTCTTCTTTTGAAAGTAGTTTGCTTAAGGTCCCCAGTATCCCGTTGCGGTAGACGATGCCCTCAAACAATGAATTTAGGAAGGCGAACAGCAGGATGATCGGTAACATACGGACATAATTCCCTATATTATTCGGCATTTTGAAACCGGTGACCGTCAAGATCGTCGCGACGAAAGTGACGCTTGAGATCAGAATACCCGAAATCAACGCAAGCTTTCCCCAACCGATGCGATCACCATCGATCCCCAGCCATTTGATCGTCGAGGCTTTCGCCTGCAAGTCGCCTTTGACCAGGAAGAATGATTTTCTGTCGTTGATTCTGAGAAACAAGACAAGCAGAACAGCGATCACGGAGATCGACTTCAGCACCATGCTGCCTGATAGATTGGTGACGAAAGAAGAAGCGGGAAAGGTTTGTTTCCAAAACACGAAGGTTTTCATCAGGTCCGTGCAAGCCTGCAC
>JBAVGP010000103.1:0-2232 GCA_049684955.1 Erysipelotrichaceae bacterium | reverse complement strand
AAGCACGCAAGAAAGCGCTGCCGACGTATCCGATGAAAATCGGGGTCATCAGCGGAAAAGAGACCGCGGCGTTGCAGGACATCCTCTCGACCTTGAAAAAGCGTTGGCCGTTGGCCGACATAAATCTCTATTATTCATTGGTCCAAGGCAGCCTGGCGGCCGACCAGATCATCGCCCGATTGAAACAAGCCGATGAAGATCAGAATGAAGTGATCATTCTGGCGCGCGGCGGCGGATCGATCGAAGACCTGTGGCCGTTCAACGAAGAACGCGTCGCGCGCTGCATCGTATCGCTCAAGACCCCGCTGATCGCCGGCATCGGACACGAAACCGACATCACGATCGCGGATCTCGTCAGCGACCACCGCTCACCCACGCCGACCGGCGCAGCGCAAGCCGCGGTACGCGATCGCAACGAAGTGGGTAACGAACTCAGCCAATTGAAGATCCGCGCGTACAACGCGATGCTGAAGCTCTCGCAAAGACAAGCCCTTCAGTTTAAAGCCTTGAGCGATTATCCGACCTGGCAGAATCCTGATTTATTGTGGCAGGACGCCGGCGTGAATCTGACGATGGCGACCCAACGGCTGACCGTCGCTTCGGCGAAAATCTCGAAGCAGCGCGAACGCCTGCAGACCCTGACCGCGGCCTTGATCGCCGACGGAGCCCTGATCCAGACCAACAAACGTGAAATCTGGGCGAAACAAAAGGAAATCCTTTTGCAGCAACGCAACCGCTTAGGTGAGAAAGAGCGCTATCAGATGGCCCGCATATTGTCGGTGCTCAACGCCTTATCACCGCTGGCCGTGCTGGAGCGCGGATACGCGATCCCGTTCTTCGCGGATAAAGTTTTGAAATCCGTCGATTCGGTCAATATCGACGATGTCATTCAATTACATCTGGCGGACGGGAAACTGGACGCCCGCATACTGGAAAAGGAGAAAAAACATGACTGAAAAACAAAGTTTCGAAGTATCCATGAACCGTCTCAACACGATCATCGGCGCGCTTGAACGCAACGATATCACCTTGGACGAATCATTGGTCTTATTTGAAGAAGGCTTAGGGCTGATCAAGGAATGCGACGGTCAACTGAAGAATTTCGAAGGCAAGGTCCGTGAATTGATGGAGCACTACAGCCCCAAGGGAGAATAAGCATGAAACATTTCATCGAAGAATCCCTGCAGGAATGTCTCGATACATTGCCTGAATCCAGGATCAAGGAAGCGATGGGGTACTCGCTGCTGGGGGGCGGGAAACGCATCCGTCCATTATTGTTATTGTCATGTCTGAAAGACTATGAGCTCGATCCGCTGATCGGGCTGGATGCCGCCTGCGCCCTGGAAATGGTCCACACGTACTCGCTGATCCACGATGATCTGCCGGCGATGGACAACGATGATTACCGCCGCGGAAGGCTCACATCGCATAAAATGTACGACGAGGCGACGGCGATTCTGGCCGGCGACGGCTTATTGACGCTGGCGTTCGAAATCTTGGCGAAAAGCACCTACACGGACACCAAGAAAGTCGCGCTCGTCCGCGAACTCTCCCAAGCATCAGGTTCGGCCGGGATGATCCTCGGACAGACGCTGGATATCGCGTTCGAGGAACAAGAAATCACCGACGTCAACGAACTGACGAACATGTACCGCAACAAGACGGGCAAACTGTTGGCCAGCGCTTTACGGATGGCCGGCATTCTGGCCGGCCGCAACGCAGATCTCGACAAACTCACCCTGATCGGTGAAAACGCCGGCATCGCGTTCCAGATCCAGGACGATATCCTGGATGTCACCAAGACGACGGAACAATTAGGCAAGACCGCCAACAGCGATATCGTCAACCACAAGAGCACCGTCGTATCGCTGCTGGGACCCGAAAAGGCTCTGCGATTGATGCGGAAATACTATAATCTGGCCTTTGATACCTATGAAAGTCTGGGACTGAAAAGCACCGAAGTACGTAAATTGCTCGAACTGCTGATCAACCGTCAGAATTAGGAGGATCGCAATGATCGAGCAGTTGAGCAGTCCGGCCGTCCTGAAGAAGATGACGATTCGTCAAATGAATGAGTTAGCGCGGGAAATCCGCGGTTTTCTGATTGACAGCGTATCCAAGACGGGAGGCCATCTTTCCAGCAATCTGGGCGTCGTCGAACTGACGATCGCCTTGCATGCCGTCTTCGATTCGCCCTCCGACAAGATTATCTTCGATGTCGGCCATCAAAGC
>JBAVGP010000102.1:0-8099 GCA_049684955.1 Erysipelotrichaceae bacterium | reverse complement strand
GATCATAGTTGCTCCTTACAGTACGTCGAGTACCAGTTTGATCATAAGCAGACCCAATACGCCGATCAATACCGGACGGATGACTTTCGCTCCGTTCTTGATGGCGAGTCGCGATCCCAGGAAACTGCCGGCGATCGAACAGACGGCCGCGGGAATCGCGATATGGAAGAGGATGTTGCCCGAGAACAGGAAGACCGCCGCCGCCGCCAGATTGCTGGCAAGGTTGACGACTTTCGCCGTGCCTGAGGCGCGCGTATAGTCGATATGCATGAAGGTCACGTAGCAGAAGATCAACAATGAACCTGTGCCCGGACCCAGAAAACCGTCGTACATCCCGATGACGAACGCGATCAGGATACCTAAAGACAACGAAACGTTCAAGGTCTTGACATCGATTTGACGTTTGCGGGTCAGCAGGAAGATCGCCATCAGCGGTAATACCCCGATCAGGATCTTCTTGAGATAAATCTCTTCCACCAACAGAGTTAACCGGGCTCCGATGAAGGAACCGATCAAAGCGGTGAGGGCCGAAACGATCGCCAGTTTGCGCATATACCGGTCTTTGCGGACATATTCGAAAGTCGCCATGATCGCCCCGAAACTCGATGAGAATTTGTTGGAGCCCAACGCCTGATGCATCGGGATGCCTGCCATGGTATAGGCCGGCAAGGAAATCAAACCGCCTCCGCCCGCGATCGAATCGATGAATCCCGCCAGAAACACCAGCGGTCCGATGATCAATATCTCCCTCATAGATGTCCCTGCCTTTTCACCCGATAATTGTATCATACCCGCGAAGTGTGTGCACTTTCCAAAGAGAATTTGGTATAATAAACCGGAGGTAAAGTTAACATGAAAATTATTCGTGAATTCAAAGAGTTCGCCATGCGCGGCAATGTGATCGATCTGGCCGTCGGGGTCATCATCGGGGGCGCGTTCGGTAAAATCGTCACTTCCTTGGTCAACGATATCCTGATGCCGATCATATCGATCCTGACCGGCGGCGTCAACTTCGTCGATCTGAAACTCGTACTGGTTCAAGCCCAAGGCACCACCGCGGAAGTCGCGGTCAAATATGGACAATTCCTGCAGAATACCATCGATTTCCTGATCATCGCGTTCACCATCTTCATGGTCATCAAATTCATGAATGCGACCAAGAAGAAGGTCGAAGTCGTCCAAGTCACCAAGATGCCCGATCAGCAGATCGCTTTATTGGAAGATATCCGCAACCTGTTACGTAAAAAATAAGGCAAAGGGTAAACCTTTTCCGTGGAGGAAGAAGTATGTTGGAAATCGGATTCTCGATCTATGCATCCAGCAATAACGATGTGAATACACGCATTTTGGAGAGGGTATGGGACGGTGATTTCAGTTATGCGTTCACTTCCCTGCACATCCCAGAGGAAGCGTCGCCCGAAATGCGGCAGGCCCAATCCGAGCTGCTTCAATCGCTGCGCGATCTGAACGTCGAAGTGATCGCGGATATCGGTCCGAGAACGCTGCACGATTTGAAAATGAACTCGTTTGAGGAGCTGAAACAGTATCCCATCACCCATCTGCGCATCGATTATGGTTTCTCGATCCAGGAGATTGCGAAGATCGCCGAGCAGTTCATCATCGTCCTGAACCCTTCTACGTTCGCCAGCGAAGATTTTTTCGAACTGTTAAAGCTGGGCGTCCCCAAGGATCGCTTGGTCGCCTGCCACAATTTCTATCCCAAGAAACTCACCGGCCTGGCGATGGAACGGGTTGCGGAAAGCAACCGTTTCTTCAAATACAACGGCATCAAGACGATGGTCTTCATCGCCGGCGACAATCAGATGCGCGGACCGATTTTCGAAGGTCTGCCGACTGTCGAGATTCTCCGTACCACCCCTCCGTTGGAAGCCGCGCTGATTCTGTGTGATCAGACATTCTGTGATGTCGTGTTGATCGGCGACATCGATCTGAGCGACGACAGCTGGGATAAACTCATCGCGCTATCGCATGGTTATGTGACCCTGCCCTGCCGATTGGATCCCGATTATCACGAACTTTATGAGAAAATCAGCCATGACCGGCAGGATTCCAGCGCTTCGGTCATCCGCACGCAGGAATCGCGCATCTATGCTTCGCTGGGTAAATGGGTGGCGCCGGTCGGCGCGCTCGATATCAAAGCCGGATCGATAATGATCGGCAATGAAGACTATGCCCGCTACTCCGGTGAATTGGAAATCGCACGGATTGATCTGCCCGATGAACCGCGAAAAAACAAGATCGGCGAAATATCTTCAAGCGCCCTTCCCCTGCTCGCTTATATCCATTCAGGGTTGGGTTTTATGCTGGTCGAGGATATGGATAATTAATCCGTTTTCGATTCACGCATTTGCATAAACTATTTACATCCCTCCTTTTTCAGTGTACATTAGTGTCGGAGGAAACCCAATGACCCAAGTAAAAATCAATCATCTCAAAACAGAACAACGCAATCATGCCACGATGGAGCTGGATAAACTTAGCCCCATTGAAATCATTACGATCATGAACGACGAGGATGCGAAAGTCGCAGCCGCCGTCCGACTTCATTTACCGGAAATCGCGAAAGCAGTCGAAGCGATCGTCGCGCGTCTGCGTCAAGGCGGCCGCGTCATCTACATCGGTGCCGGGACCAGCGGACGTTTAGGCGTCCTCGACGCTTCCGAATGTCCTCCCACCTTCTCGACCACCGATGAGTTCATCGGCATCATGGCGGGCGGCGACACCGCGATCCGCAATGCGGTCGAAGGTGCCGAAGACAATCCCGACTTAGGCATCGAAGATCTCACCCAGATCAATGTCAGTTCGAAGGATGTCGTCGTCGGCTTGGCCGCCAGCGGTCGTACCCCGTATGTGATGGGTGCCGTGAACTATGCCCGCCAACGCGGCGCCGTCACCATCGCAATCACCTGCAATCCCGGCTCCGACCTCGGCAAATTGGCCGATATCGCCATCAACATAGCCGTGGGTCCGGAAGTATTGACCGGTTCGACCCGTCTCAAATCCGGCACCGCGCAGAAGATGGTGCTCAATATGTTGTCGACGGCTTCCATGGTCTGCTCAGGCAAGACCTACGGAAATCTGATGGTCGACGTCAAACCGTCCAATCTGAAACTGATCGAACGGACTGTCAAGATCGTTCAGGAAGCGACCGGCTGCGACGACGAGACCGCACGGGAAACGTTAGAGAAATGCGGCCATCGTCCGAAAACCGCGATCGTCATGATCTTGGCGGACTGCGACGAAGAAAACGCCTTGAAACGCCTTGAATCCGCCCGCGGATTCGTACGCGAAGCCATACGATAAAAAAATCCGGATACAGCGATGGAATGAAACCCATACTCAGTATCCGGATTTTTTTATTCGGTGAGGTATTTAACTTTCTTTCGTCATCTTCCGCAGGGTGATCTTCCATTGATTGCCGGTGGAAATGTTGTAGGCGCGGGCGAAGCTCCCTTGGTTGATGGCGACGCCCATGCGATAGAGGGAATTGACATACAGGATCGCCGCGCCGATGCGGACATCCGCGAAACTACGTCCATACAAAACCAGGTTTTCGTAGCACAGCATATCGCCGTGATAGATGCTGATCAGGAAACGTTCGCCGAACTCAGGATGGAGTTCCATGAATTCCGCCCGTTCGATGCTGGTCCACAGACTGCCGAAGCGGACATCCAATGCTTCGATCGAACCGGATACCGCATCTTTCTCGAAGGTCGTCTGGATCAGCGGCAGCATCACGATTTCATCTAAAGGGATCAACGGGCCGACATCCTCGAAAGCGATCGTTCCGGCGGCCAGTTTGGCCCCGGTCGATGCGTAGACATCACGTCCGTGGAAGGTGTAGGATGCTTCGGTATTGGCGCGCCGGTGTTTATTCTCTTCGATTTCGCGCATCTGGATGATCCCGATTTCCTTGTGGATATGCGTCAAGGTCCCGTTGTTGGGGGTGACGATGTAATTCCCGTCGGTGGTAAGCGCGACGACGCTTTTACGCGTCGTTCCGACACCCGGATCGACCACGGACACGAAAACCGTGCCTTTTGGCCAGTACTGGACGCTTTGAAGGAGCCGGTAGGAGCCCTCGAAAATCTGATAAGGCGGAATTTCATGCGTCAGATCGAAAATCTTCAGATCTTCGTCGATCTGCAGGGCGACCCCGTACATCGCGGCCACCGCACCGTCCGCATAGCCGAAATCCGATTGCATGACGAGTATTTTTTTCATAATGCCTCCGTGATCGTGACATGCCAGTCAGGACCGAAATGTAGACCATAGACGACGGCCGCGGAATCCATGCAGACCGCGAACGCCAATTTCATCAATTCGTTGACATAGAGGACAGGCCGGCCCTGCGGTACATAACCAAAGGTCGGATGAAACGGGATTCTCTGTTCGAAAACGATCTTGTTTTGATGTTCGATCCGCAAGATGACTTCGTCGCCGAAGGCAACCCCGCGATCTTGAAGCAATTGTACCGGGATGTTGGTCCAAAGATTGCCGAAATTGGGATCCATGATTTCGAAGATGCCATGGATCGCTGATAGATCTGCGCTTGCCAATGGGATTTCATGACGGATGATCTCTTCCACCGGATAGGCCGGTCCGACTTCTTCGAAGGTGATCGATCCGCTCGCCAGTTTCGCCGCGCAATAGCCAAACAGATCGCGGCCATGGAAGACCGCCGTTCCGGTGGTGGACTCAAGCCGGTTGCGGGTTTCGTCAATCTCGCGCACTACTTCGATGCCGGGGTCGTGGAATAGATGGGTCAACGTTCCGTTGTCAGGGGTGACGATATAGTTGCCGCGCTTGGTTTTCGCGACGCAGGCTTTGCGTTTGGTGCCGACGCCCGGATCGACGACGGAAACGAAGATCGTATCCGAAGGCCAGAAACGGACGGTCTGCAGTAATCTGAACGAGGCGCTCCAGGTATCGTACTGCGGGATCTCATGCGTCGAATCGATGATTTCAAGCGACCGGTCGACGGATTTCACGACTCCGTACATGGCGCTGACAGCGCCTTCTTTATACGTGAAATCGGTTTGGAAGACTAGCATCGGTTTAGTGTTCATCATTGCCTCCTGCCAGATCCAGCATGGTCCTGGTATAGACGCGCAACAGGTTTTCCATATCCAGGATTGAAATGCATTCATCGGCTTGATGCGCCAGACTGATGTCATTGGGACGATGCGGACCAAACGCGACACAATGCTGTATCGCTTTACTGTAGGATACTCCGCCTGAGATGATCGGGGCGGTGTCCATATCGTTGGACCAAGCGCGATAATTCTTCAGCAGGATTTGGATGAAGGGGTCGGATTCGTCGTTCAACACCGGTTTGGCATCGTAATCCAGCGATACACTCAAGCCGTGTAATTGATTGTTGAGGATCGATGTCAGTTTGGCTGAATCCGCTTCAAGCGGATAGCGGCAGTCGACTTCCGCATACAGTTCCCCTTCCGAAATGCGCAGGACGCCTAGGTTCAAGGTGAGTTTCCCCATCGTTTCGCCCTCGATCGCCATCCCTGCAGCGACCCCGTAGCTATCGGCGAAGGTATTAAACAACATCATGGCCAACGGATCACCGGCGGCTTGCGCGAGTGCTTTCAGTAAACGCAGGATCGCGTTGTCGCCGAGTTCGGGCTTTGACGCATGGGCGGCTTTCCCGTCCACGCTGAGCCTGATTTCTTCCCCGTCGATTTCCAGGGTATGGATCGTGTTTTCGCGCACCAGACAGTCGCGCAGGCGCTCAGGATCGACGCCCTGCAAGGTCGCAGCGGCGATCGGGGCGATGACATTGCATTGCACACCGCCGTCCAACGCTATGATGCTTGAGTTTGTTTTGCCTTTGAGCGTCCACATCAGCGCCCCTTTTTCACCGATCGACAGCGGAAAGTAACCGTCGGGGGTGAAGGCGAACGTCGGTTCACCGGCTTTTTCGATATAGTATTTCATGTCATCCATCGTACGCTCTTCGTCGCAGCCGAAGACGACCCGCAATTGACGGCGTAATGGAGGGATTTCGTGATGATCGAGCTGCCGCTTGATTTCCTTTAGTGCGGTATAGGCGATGATCGCCGGACCTTTGTTGTCCTGCGTCCCGCGCCCGTAGATCATATCGCCGATATTCTCGGCCCCGAACGGATCATGCGTCCAGCCGATGCCCTGAGCCACGACATCCAGATGGCAGGCCACGTCGATGCGCTCGTTTGCGTTGCCAAGGACCACGGCCAAGGCATGACGGTCGAATTCCATGATTTCGAAACCGTCCGATAAGGCCAGGTTTTTCATATAGTCCAACGCTTCGAAGACATTTTTGCCATACGGATACTGTTCAGTCACGGTTTGCGTTCCGCCGATACTGTTAATTCTAATCAGACCTTTGAAATCCTCGACCATCTTGTCGATATTGTTTGAGTTCATGATTTACACCTGGAACGGGAACCACATACGGGTTGCCGGCGGCCAGATCATGCGGGAGACGATCCAATAGACACAGAACAATAAAAGCACCAATGTGAACCACCGGACCAGCTTATCGGTCTGGGTCGAGGGATGCTCGGCATAATAGGTGCGGTCCTTGCGGAGTCCGTAGCCGCGCAGATCCATCCCGTTGGCGATGTTGCCGATACGGTCGAAGGCGGTGATGATCAGCGGAAACAGAATCAAGGCCATCTGTTTCAAGCGTTTGAAAAGTCCGGTACGGCGTTTGTCGAGTTCGACGCCGCGCGCCTGCAATGAAATCTTGATATTGTCATAATCGCGGCCGATATCCGGGATATAGCGGAAAGCCAGCGAAACGACGGTGCAGACTTTATAGGGGATCTTCATCGAATGCAGCCCGGCCGCCAACTCGGACGGCGTGATCGCCTGGATGAAGACCATCGAGATCATGAAGGATGTGATCATCTTGATGAAACGCACCAGCAGATACCATAAGGTTTCGAGCGAAACGAAATAATGGGTACTGAAGGAAAACAGGATCGTCCGTGTCCCGCCGTTCCAATATTCGCCGACCGCCGGATTGGCGATCCAATAAAGGAACATGTTGAAGATGTTCATGAGGACGATGATGCCGGCGAGCACGGCGATGATTTTCCAATTGGGACGCAATGAAATCAATGCCGCCATGGCGACGATGAAGAGCGGAATGAGGATGCGCAGATCAAAGGACATCAACGATAAAACCAACAAGACGACGAACATCTGCACTTTGGTCGTCCCCGAAAGTTTATGGATCGGGGTCGGTCCCGGGATGACGGGAATCAGGAATTTATTCGTCATGGTTCCGCATCCTCCTTTCGTATGCGATGAAGCCGCCGATCAGCTGTTCAGGCCTGTTGCCGGTCCGCATCGCCAAGGTATAGAGCGACGTGCGTTTCAGATGTGCTTCGGCGATGACCTGATCATTGGAAAGGATCTTGGTCACGGCATCGTCCGCGATGACCCGGCTGTCGCTGAAAACGATCGCCCGGTCGGTATATTCGATCGCCAGATGCATGTCGTGGGTGATGAAGATGAACGAGATTCCCAGATCGCGGTTGCATTGATCGAGGAATTCCATGATTTCGGTATAGTGGAAATAATCCTGGCCGGCGGTCGGTTCGTCGAGGATGAGGACATCCGGCTTCAGCGCCAGGATCGCGGCCACAGTGATGCGTTTGCGTTGACCGTAGCTCACGGCCGTCACCGGCCAGTTGCGCATGGACCACAGCCCGCAGAGCGTCAGAGCGTCTTCCACACTCTTTTCACGTTCATCCGCCGGCACTTTGCGGGCGATCAGTGCGAGTTCGACCTCTTCCTTGATGATATCGCGCACCAGCATCTGGTTCGGGTTCTGCATGACATACCCGATACGCTGTCCGATTTCCCTTATCGAATACGCGGCGATATCCTGACCTTTGTATTTGATGGTCCCGTGTTTGGGACGCACGATGCCGGTCAATAATTTCGCCATCGTCGACTTCCCGGCTCCGTTCTTTCCGATGAACGCGATCTTTTCGCCTTGATGGATGGTGAACGACACATCCTGCAAGACCAATTCATCCGTATACGCGAAATCGACATGATCGGCTTCGATC
>JBAVGP010000101.1:0-3979 GCA_049684955.1 Erysipelotrichaceae bacterium | reverse complement strand
CAGCGAAACACTGGCATTGATCGACGGGAAAATACCGTTGTGGATCGAAATCAAAACGACTTCGCGACGTAAAGAAACCGTCGATGAAGTGATGAAACTTCTGAAAGAATATACGGGTGTTTACTCGATCTGTTCGTTCGATCCGCTGATCCTGGTCGAATTACGACGCCGTTATCCCGCCGTCATCCGCGGCATCATCGTCGAGAACTTCACACCGGCGAAAAACCGTCCCGGGTTTGTCCGTTTCATCCTGTATTTCTGCCTGCTTAATTTCGCGGCGAAACCGGATTATCAGAGTTTCGATGTCAGCCAACGGCATAATCCGACGTATCTGTTCAACCGGCTGCTTGGCGCTTTATCGGTCTTCTGGGTCGTCCGCTCGAGCGAACAGGAAAAGAATGTCCGTCGGTCCTGCGACAACATCATTTTCGAGAGCTATCTTCCGGATTTGGACAAGCCGGCCTGAGGATCCAATGTTATCGTATTTGCTTGCGTGTTGTGAAAAGTGTGCGATAATAAGGTGCACCGGAGGTGGATTATGGCAAATGTATATCTAAAAAAAGGTGAAGGCCGCGGATTGAACGCAGGCAGCGCCTGGGTTTTCGACAATGAAGTAGATCACATCGAAGGGGATTATATCGCCGGCGATCTGGTCAGCGTATTCGCACCCAACGGATTCGGACTCGGGACGGGATTCATCAATCCCGGATCGAAAATCATCATCCGCATGCTCAGCCGCAAAGCGGATCAGCCGATCGACGACACATTCATCAAACAACGCGTGAGAATCGCCGTTGAATATCGTACAAAAACAATCGACATGTCCAGCTGCCGCCTGATTTTCGGCGAAGCTGATTTCCTGCCGGGTCTGGTCGTGGATAAATTCTCGGATGTTTTAGTCGTCCAGTCCTTAGCGATGGGTATCGACCGTTTCAAGGAATTGATCGTCGCTACGTTGAAAGAAGAACTTGCGAAACTGGGCATGCCGATCAAAGGCGTATATGAACGCAGCGATGCGCGTGTCCGCCAACAAGAAGGCATGGACCGCGTCAAAGGATATATCGGCGACGAGTTCGACCCGAAAGTCCAAATCATCGAAAACGGCGTCAAGTACATCGTGGATGTGGAAGAGGGTCAAAAGACCGGCTTCTTCCTCGACCAGAAACTCAACCGCAAAGCGATCCACAGTTTCTGTAAAGACGCGGAAGTCCTGGATTGTTTCACGCATACCGGATCCTTCGCGCTCAATGCAGCGATCGCCGGGGCGAAACATGTCACCGGGGTCGATGCTTCGGACGTGGCGATCAACCAAGCCGACGAGAACGCGAAACTCAACCATATGGAAGACCGGGTCGATTTCGTGATCGACGATGTCTTCGATTTACTCCCGAAACTTGAAAAGAACCGTAAAAAATACGATGTCGTCATCCTTGATCCGCCGGCGTTCACGAAGTCCCGCGCATCCGTCAAGAACGCGATGAAAGGGTACAAGGAAATCAATCTGCGCGCCATGAAACTCATCCGCGACGGAGGCTATCTGGCGACCTGTTCCTGCTCGCATTTCATCACGCCCGACCTGTTCGCGAAGTGCATCAACGACGCGGCGCATGATGCGAAGAAACGTCTGCGTCAAGTGGAATATCGCACCCAGGCGCCGGATCATCCAATCTTATGGGCGGCTGAAGAGTCCTATTATCTCAAGTTCTTCATCTTCCAGGTAGTCGACGAAAAGTAAGGACGGATTTCCGTCCTTTTTTGTCGGAAAATGGCGCTAAATCGAGCCAATCCCAAAAACCTCCCATTAATAGGCGATACGGGCTGTATTTTTCACTGTATTTCAACCTTCATTCCTGTCTTTTCAAACGGTGTATGATACAAATTGCACAAAAAGGAATATGAAAAAATGACGTTTGGGAGTATAATAGTTAAGGTTATGATAACAAATAGGAGGACAACCATGGATAAGAAATTTATGACGATGGATGGAAATACAGCGACAGCGAATGTTGCCTATGCTTTTACCGAAGTCGCTGCGATTTATCCGATTACGCCGTCTTCGACGATGGCCGAACTGGTCGACGCTTGGGCATCCCAAGGCCGTAAAAACATTTTCGGTGCCGTTGTGAAAGTCGTTGAAATGCAGTCGGAAGCCGGTGCGGCCGGTGCCGTTCACGGCGCTTTGCAAGGCGGAGCGTTTGCTTCGACATTCACAGCATCCCAAGGTTTACTGTTAATGATTCCAAATATTTATAAATGGGTCGGAGAAATGCTGCCGGGAGTACTACATGTTACCGCCCGCTCATTGGCCACCCGCGCCTTATCCATCTTCGGCGATCAGCAAGATATCTATGCCGTCCGTCAAACCGGCGTTACGATGATCTGTTCGCATTCCGTCCAGGAAGCTGCCGACTTAGCCGGCGTCGCGCATTTGACGGCGATCAAGGCGAGTGTTCCGGTATTGCACTTCTTCGATGGTTTCCGTACTTCGCATGAAATCCAAAAAGTCGAAGTCATCGACGAAAAAGAATTGGCTGCCTTGATCGATATGGACAAACTGGAAGCGTTCAAAGCGCATGCCTTGAATCCGCACACCAACCCGATCACCCGCGGCGGAGCCGAAAACGACGATGTTTACTTCCAAGGCAGAGAAGCCCAGAATACCCACTACAACAATGTCCTTCCGGTCGTCGAAGAATACATGGAAAAAATCAGCGCCTTGACCGGACGTCACTATGCACCTTTCGTTTATTACGGAGCCAAAGATGCGGACCGTATCATCGTCGCTATGGGTTCGGTCACCGAGACCGCGCTTGAAGTCATCGACGCGCTCAATAAAAAAGGCGAAAAAGTCGGGATGATCAAAGTCCACCTCTATCGTCCGTTCTCGATGGAACATCTGAAGAAAGTCCTGCCGGATTCGGTCACTTCGATCGCCGTCCTCGACCGCACCAAAGAAGTCGGCGCCCATGAACCTCTGTTCCTGGATGTCTATGCCGCATTGGCCGGATACAAGAACATCAAGACGATCGTCGGCGGACGTTATGGCTTATCCAGCAAGGATACCCAGCCGCAAGATGTCAAAGCCGTCTTCGATCATATCAAACAAGCGAACCCGTTCGACGGATTCACAATCTCCATCAATGATGACGTCACTTTCAAATCATTGCCGGTCGATGAAGAATTCACCGTCGAACACAACTATACTTCCTGCTTGTTCTACGGATTGGGTTCCGACGGAACGGTTTCCGCCAACAAGAACGCCATCAAGATCATCGGGGATTATACCGATCTCTATTCGCAAGCCTACTTCGCGTATGACTCGAAGAAAGCCGGCGGAGCGACCCGCTCCTTCCTGCGTTTCGGGAAAACGCCGATCCATTCGACCTATTATGTCCGTAATGCGGATTTCATCTCTTGTTCGCTGGATTCCTATCTGCTGAGATACGATATGTTGCGGAATCTGAAGAAGGGCGGAACGTTCCTGTTGAACACGGCCTTCGATCCGAAAGATATCGAAAGCAAACTGCCCAATCGCGTAAAGAGACAACTCGCCAAGAAGAAAGCGAAATTCTTCGTCATCGACGCGACCAAGATCGCCGAAGAAATCGGCATGGGACGTCATACGAACACGATTCTGCAATCCTCGTTCTTCGCGCTCAATGAATCCATCATGCCGTATGCGGAAGCTCTCGACCATATGAAGCAAGCGGCCGTCAAATCCTACTCCAAGAAGGGTCAGGATGTCGTCGACCTCAATATCAAAGCCATCGATGAAGGTAAAGACGGACTTGTCCAGATCGAAATCAAACCCGAATGGGCCGATCTGCCGGTCAACCGCGAACGTCCGACCACCGGCGACGAATACTTCGACGAACACGTCGCAGCGATCAACGCCCTTGAAGGTTACGACATGCCGGTCAGCGCATTCACCAAATTCGGTCTGCTAGACGGATCATTCCGCAACAACGTCGCATTCTCC
>JBAVGP010000100.1:0-2348 GCA_049684955.1 Erysipelotrichaceae bacterium | reverse complement strand
GGAATACGAAGACGCGCATATCGTGCTTTTCGGAGCGCCGTTCGATTCGACGACGTCGTTCCGTCCCGGAACCCGTTTCGGACCGTCCGCGATCCGTGCGGAATCGATCGGACTGGAAACCTACAGTCCGTATCAGGACTATGATCTCGTGCAGTGCAGCGTGTTCGACTCCGGCGATCTGATTCTGCCGTTTGGGAGTGCGGAACGTGCGTTGGAAGACATCTACGCGCATACCAAAGAAATCGTCACCGATGAAAAACTGCCGTTCATGATCGGCGGGGAACACACCGTGACCTTCGGGGCGGTGCGGGCTGTGTTCGAGAAGTATCCTGATCTGCATATCATCCATTTCGACGCCCATACCGATCTGCGCGACACCTACTACGGCGAATGGTTCTCCCATGCGACCGTATTGAAACGCTGTTACGATTTGGTCGGCGACGGCAAGATCTTCCACTTCGGTCTGCGTTCGGGCGCCCGCGACGAATTCATCTTCGCGCAGCAGCACGACTATATCGAGAAGAGCACTTGCGACACCTTGATCGACATTCTGCCTAATCTGGGCGAAGTGCCGGTCTATATCACGATCGACCTCGATGTCCTGGATCCTTCGAACTTTCCCGGAACCGGGACGCCGGAAGCCGGCGGTATCGGCTTCATGGACCTGCTGAACGCGGTCATCCATATGAGCCATCTGCGGGTCGTCGGGATGGATATCAACGAACTCGCACCGATCTACGACCATTCAGGCGCCAGCACCGCACTGGCTTGCAAGATCACACGGGAATCGCTGATCGCCTTATCGAAAAACAGATTACGTTAAAGGAACCATCGTTCCTTTTCTTTTTGGGCGATTGTTTTATGAAATTTTCAGGTTTTTACAAATTCTGCCTTCCATTTTCAGAAAATAAGCTATAATAATCCTATTAAAAGGAGGACTATCATGGAGAAGAAAAATATTTGGAAGTTGATTCTAGGGGAATGGAATACCAAGACCGTCGTCGGCGTAGCGTTGGGGGCAGCGTTATTCGGTGTTTTGATGAGATATGTATCGTTTCCCGTATTCGCCAACACGTACGTCACCGCGGCGATGATCGTTCCGGTCATCATCGGCGGACTCTTCGGACCGATTCCGGCATTCATCGCCTGTATGGTCGGAAACATGATCAGCGACGTGCTTTGGGGCGGTTTCTGGCTTGACTGGTCGATCGGCAACGGTGTGCTCGGTTTCTTGATCGGAACCTTGCCTTTATACGGCGCCTTCATCGACAAAGGGATCTTCGAAATCAAGCATATGGTGATCTTCGCCATGATCGCCGTTTTCGGGAACATCCTGGCTTTCGGGATCATCACCCCGGTTCTGACCGTCTTGCTTTACGGCGGCGAATTATCGATCACCTTGATCCAGTCGACCGTTGCCAGCGTCGCGAACATCGCGGTGTTGATCATCGTCGGGATTCCGTTATTGAAATATCTGGCAGCCCGCAATCTGCGCACAACCAATCTAAGCAGAGAATAGGACGATGAAACGTCCGGTCATCGAATTCGTCGACTTCACCTTCCGTTATGCTTCGCAGCAGGTGGCGACGCTTAGAAATATCAACCTAACGATTTTCGAAGGGGAAAAGATCCTGGTTTTAGGACCCAGCGGCAGCGGGAAATCCACGCTTGCCAACTGTATCAACGGTCTGATCCCGTTTTCCTACAAAGGCGAAATCACCGGACAATGTAAGGTTGCTGGCATGGAGACTTCCCATGCCAGCATCTTTTCGCTTAGCAAGAACGTCGGTACGGTGCTGCAGGATTCGGATGCGCAGTTCGTCGGATTGACGGTGGGCGAAGATATCGCGTTCGCGCTGGAAAACCAGATGGTAGCTCGCAATGAGATGATCCCGATCGTACTCAAGTCCGCCAATATCGTCGGGATGTCCGAGTTCCTCGGACACAGTCCATTCGAATTGTCGGGCGGACAAAAACAAAAGGTCGCTTTGGGCGGCGTCTTGAATGAACAGACTTCCATTCTGCTTTTCGATGAACCCTTGGCTAGTTTGGATCCGCAAGCCGGCATGCATGCCATCGAACTGATCGAAGAGATCCACAACCAAGGCAAGACCGTGGTCATCATCGAACATCGTCTGGAAGATGTCCTGCATCGCGCTGTCGACCGTGTGATCGTGGTCAACGAAGGGGAGATCGTCTTCGACGGGGAAGTCGACGATTTATTGGCGCAGCGTAAACTCCATGCCTACGGAATCAGGGAACCGCTTTATCTGACGCAGCTGGAATATGCCGGGTGCGTTTATGACGCGAAAGATCATCCTTCCGATATCGAGACGATGGATTTACAG
>JBAVGP010000099.1:0-6054 GCA_049684955.1 Erysipelotrichaceae bacterium | reverse complement strand
CCGGAAATCACTTGGCCGAAAGCGGCATACTGACCATCGAGATGGGTGGAATCTGCAACCATGATGAAGAACTGGCTGCCGGCGCTGTTAGGCTGGCCGGAACGAGCCATCGAGATGACGCCGCGTTTATGCTTCAGGTCGTTCTTGAATTTGTTGGTGGAGAATTCTCCGAAGATGCCATAACCCGGACCGCCGGTTCCCTGTCCGAGCGGATCGCCGCCCTGGATCATGAATCCCGGGATGACGCGGTGGAAGATGACTCCGTTATAAAAACCCTTCTTGACAAGCGATACGAAATTCCGGACGGTATTCGGAGCGATTTCGGGATAGAGTTCGATCTCGATCTTGTTGCCTGATGCCATTTCAATGGTGACGACTGGATTTTTCATGTTTGTTTCCTTTTTAATCCGCGGTGCTTCCGCATTACAGGGTACATTATAACGGTGTCATCAAGGAGAACGCAAGTCTTCCACACGGATTCGAAGAGGTTCATCGCTTGTTTGTCCGATATAAATGTTTTTTGCGTTTGCCATCGGATGAAATATGCTAAACTATTTGAAAAGAAAGCAGGTTCCTATGCGCATCGAAGAACTTCACCAAAGCATGCATGAAACAGGCGTCAATCGTCTGTTGATCACCGATACGAAATTGATCGAATATGCGATCGGAAAACGTTTCCATGTTTCCGAACGTTTTATCGGATTATTACTGGAGGAAAACAAGGTTACGTTGTTTTTGAACCTGTTGTTTCCTTTTGAACACGCGGAGATCGAGATCGTCCGTTTCCATGACATCGATGATCCGATGAAATTACTGAATGAACATATACAAGGTAACGAGCTATGGGTCGACCGCAACTTCACGGCTGGTTTCCTTTTGCATCTCTTAAATGTAAATCCTTTATTGTCGATCAAGGATGGCAGTTTTACGATCGACCGCATCCGGGCGAAGAAATCACCAGCCGAACAAGCCAAGATGCGCAAGGCAAGCCGGATCAATGATCAGGTCATGGCGGAAGTTCGCCAGCAACTTCATGTCGGCGTGCGTGAGATCGAGATCGCCGATTTCATCGTGCAACGCTTCGATGCATTGGCCGACGGGGCAAGTTTCCCGCCGATCGTCGCATTCGGGGACCACACTGCCGATCCGCATGCGGAATGCGGCGATCGCAGACTGGAAGAAGGCATGCCGGTCATCATCGACATGGGATGTGTTTCGGAAGGGTATTGCAGCGACATGACCCGCAGTTATTCCCTCAAGAAACCTTGGAACGCCTTGATTTATGAGACGGTCAGACAAGCGAATCTCGCCGGGATCGCAGCCGTGAAACCCGGTGTCCGTTTGAGTGAGATCGATGCCGCGGCACGCAAAGTCATCGACGATGCCGGATTTGGACAGTATTTCATCCATCGCCTCGGTCATGGCATCGGTGCGGAGGTGCATGAACCTTTCGATGTCAGTTCCGCCAGCGAGATTACAGCCTTTGAAGGAATGTGCTTCTCGATCGAACCGGGGATCTATATCGAAGGATCGGGCGGTGTGCGAATCGAAGATCTCGTACTTGTGACCAATGATGGATGTGAAGTGCTGAATCACTTCTCGAAAGAATCCGAGGTCATCGAATGAGGGACACCCTCCTGATACTATTCGGAGTTTTGTCACTCATCGGATTCGTCCTGACGTATGTCGACAAACAGAAAGCGATACGCCATCAGTGGCGTATTCCCGAAAAGACATTCTACTTTTTGGGGCTGCTCGGAGGAGCCATCGGAATCTGGGCGGGAATGTTCCTGTTCCATCATAAAACACGGAAAGGGACGTTTGTCGGGGTCTTGTTGGTCGATCTGTTGGTCAACCTCATCGTTTTCTATCAATTTAAGTAAAAGAGTTCCTCGCGGAACTCTTATTCGTTAAAGAAGGTCAACAGGAACTCACGGTTGGATTTCATCGTTTCAACGGCATCGGTAGCCGGATCATACCAGAATTCCGCCACGAACATGCGTACTCCCAAACCCAGGCAGATCTTCACCGAGTTCTTGAAATCGACATGTCCGGTTCCGTACGGGATTTCACGGTATTTCCCCTCGACCGTCTCTTTGAGATGGACGGCGACGATGCGTCCCTGACCGGAGTGCAGATCGTCGATCAGCGAAGTGTGGTAAAGTTTCGATGCGTTGGTGCAATTCCCGATATCGGGATAGACATTGAGATACGGTGAGTCGACCGCGCGGACGACCGCCATCGCTTTCGAGACGGTATCCATGAACGAGGTCTCCATCGTTTCGAAGCCCAGCAGGACGCCATGCTTGGCCGCGATCGCGACACATTTCTTGAGGTTTTCAAGGAAACGCTTACGGGTCGCGGGGGTTGAATTCTCATAATAGACATCATATCCGGCTAGTTGGATGACACGGATGCCTAGGCACTCGGCTAAGATCACAGCCTTGCGAAAGATATCCAACGAGCGTTTGACGGTTTCCGGATGTTCGCTGCCCAGCGGGTATTTACGTTGACCGCTGAGACACATCGTACGGATCGGAAGTCCGGTCAGTTTGACCGCGTTGAGCACGGTCGGAACGAAATTGCCATCATCGAGCCGAGCCAGTTTCTCATCGGTCTCATCGATACTGATCTCGATGAAATCATAGCCTGCTTCTTTGGCGGCATTGCATTTATTGACCCATGTCCAAAGTAAGGGCATGGCTTTTTCATAGATGCCGAGACGGAACTCACTTCTGTCCATAATAAGCTCCCGGACCATGCTTGCGCAGATAATGTTTGCGCAGCAGTTCTTCCTGCATATCCCCCAGTTTCCCGTTCAACATCAGATCATGCCATGCCATCATGGCGACTTCTTCCAACACGACGGCGTTGTGGACCGCTTCTTCGGCACTCGTCCCCCAGGTGAAGGGACCATGCGATGCGACCAATACGGCGGGAATCGTCAATGGATCGATCTTACGGGTAACGAACGTTTCCATGATGACTTTCCCGGTTTCAAGTTCATAGGCACCGCCGATTTCCTGCGGCTTCAATAACCGTGTGCAGGGGATGCTTCCGAAGAAATAATCGGCATGCGTCGTCCCGAATGCCGGGATATCGATTTTCGCCTGCGCGAAGAGCGTCGCCCAACGTGAATGGGTATGTACGATGCCGCGGATGCGCGGATCACAGCGGTAGATTTCAAGATGGGTCGGCGTATCGCTGGAAGGATTATATTTCCCTTCCAGGACTTTTCCGTTCAGATCCACGATGACGATATCGTCAGCTGTCATCCCGTCATATTCGACGCCGGATGGTTTGATCGCCACGACGCCGAGATCGGGATCATAGGCGCTGACATTCCCCCACGTGAACGTCACGAGTCCATATTTCGGAAGCTGCAGATTAGCGTGCAGCACACGCTCTTTCAGGGCTTGGTACATGGTCAGTCCCTGGTCACAAGGACGGCTGCCTCGCCGTGTTCGCGGTTGCATAACAAGATATGGTCGCCGCCTTCACGGGCTGCGACATAAATGTTGGAAGGACCGAAGCCGGATTCCAGCAATGTGGTGGTATAACCTTTGTCCGCATCATAACGGATACTGAAGAATTCCTTATTTAAGCGACGCGCTCCGCCGAGTATCGTCGGGATTCCGTTGAGTTTCCCGCCCCAGACGACATGCGCGAAATCGAGTTCATTCGGATAGCGATAGACCTCGACATAGTCATGGTTGATTTGTTTGCGGATGACGAACGCATTCCCGTGGAACGGTTCGATCGTGATCAGTTCATCGATCCCGTCGCCGTCGATATCGAAAACAGCGATGTCGCTAACCCGTTGGCTCATCAATTGGTCGACGCGCCAATCGGTTTGACCTTTCTTGGGCGGTATCAAGGCAAAGACCCCTTCATCGGCGGTAAAGAATCCGGCCGGCTGATGATCCCACATGCCGCGTGAATAACCATGATGGCGGGTCAGATGATCCTTCACCGATTTCAGTTCCATCGGCTGATCCCAGGATGCTGGCAGGACTCCGACCATTATTTTCCCGGGATCGGACCAATCGTCACGATCCTGTTTGCTTGTGGCAAGGGTGCCGGCGACGAAATACGTGATTCCATCACGTTGCAGCAGGTCGAAGCGATGGACATAGGGAAGGTCGATGAACGGATGAATCACCCATCCTGAAGCCGTATATTCACCCCAGACGATTTTCGCGCCGGGTGCGTTGAAGGTCGGAAAGAATTCCTGCACCGCAAGGAACTGGTTTTCTTTGCCCGGAATCGGGATGATCGACATCGTCCCGCCCGGTCCGTCCCATACGATCCCGTTTTGCGTGAAGTCGTCGCCTGAGAAATCAAGGCATTGACCTTTGTCTTCGGTGGCGAACAGATAATGCCATTTCCCTTTTATCAGCATGGCCGTCGTGCTGTAGCATTTGAATAAATCGGCGCAATGATGTTTGATGATTTCCATGGTTCCTCCTGTGAAAAACGGACCAAAAATTGATCCGTTGACATATTATGCGAAAGCTTGATTCAAATCTTCGATCGAACGTGCATCGATGAGTTTCTTGACGGCGACTTCGTCGTCCAGCATCTCGACCAGTTTGACCAGATTCGCCAAATGCTGTTCGGGATCCTTGGCCGCGAGCACGAAGAAGAGACGGGCATCCTTTTCGGGATTCCCCGGTTCGAAAGAGACAGGCTGTACGACATGCATGAAGCTGATCGCGCTTTCGTTCACACCCGGCCCGCCGGCCAGCGAATGAGGAATGCAGATATCCGGCGCGATGACGATATACGGTCCGTGTTCTTCGACACAGGCGATGACGGAATCGACATATTCAAGACCGATCGAGCCGTCCGCCAACAATGGGGCGCACGATTCGCGGACCGCGGTACGCCAATCAGGGAACGATTCGCGGAAAATCACACGGTTCTTGGCGATAAGTTCATGGATCATAGTAAGCTCCTAGAGGAACGAAACATACGGGATGTTCGGTTCGTTGGCGAAAGCGTCGTCGAATCCGCGCGGATGATGATATTCGCGTTTTTCCTTATCGGCCGGGAAGATGAACTTGCCGCCGACTTGCCAGATGAACGGCAGGAATTTGTATTGCATACGATATTTGCGCAGTTCAAACAAGACGTTGATCTCGTTCGGATCAGCCATCATGTTCGTCCATACATCATGATGGAACGGAATGATGACTTGGGTGCGTAATGCTTCGCCCATCCGCAGGATATCGCTGGAGGTCATCTTGTCGGTTAATCCGACCGGATTCTCGCCATACGATCCCAATGCGACATCGATCTTGTTTTCTTTGCCATGTTTGGCGTAGTAATTGGAATAATGGGAATCACCGCTGTGGTACAGATTCCCGCCCGGTGTCTTCACCAGATAGTTGACGGCGCGCAGGTCCATATCGCTCGGACAGGTGCCCCAAAGATTTTCAGGGGTCGGTGCGGTGATCAGAACCGTCCGGTCGAATGAATCCAAGACAAGGATTTCCATGTCTTTGATTTTGACGACATCGCCCGGTTTGACGACTCTGCAGCGTTCGGCCGGCACACCCCATTTCGTCCATACATCGACGCAATATTGCGGGCCGATGAACGGGACGGATGGATCGCAGTTTTTCATGACCGCGGCGGCGAACGTCACATCGATATGATCATTATGGAAATGGGTGGAAAGGACGGCGTCGATCTGCTTGACCGCAAACGGATCCAAGACAAAGGGTGCGGCGCGCAGATTCGGTTGCAGATCGCGTCCGCCGGACATCCTTGCCATTTGATGGGTCGGGTCCATTTGTTTGACTTTCTTCGTGCGTTTTCCGTTGCCGGTCCAGAAGTCGATGGCGATGTTCGCATCGCCGGGCGTCTTCACCCAGATGCCGGTGCAACCCAGCCACCACATGGCGAAAGAACCAGGTTGGACAACTTCTTGTTCGATTTCTTCATTAAGCCAGGTACCCCATTCAGGGAAGGTACTCAACACCCAAGATTCGCGGGTTACTTCGTCGATTTTACTCATGTTCGTTTGTTTCCTCCGACGCATTGTTACAT
>JBAVGP010000098.1:0-3614 GCA_049684955.1 Erysipelotrichaceae bacterium | reverse complement strand
CTTCTGATCCGCTGAAAATGACGTCGCTCATCGTCGAGCCGCGCAAAGACTTCACGGATTGTTCGCCCAGGACCCATCTCACCGCATCGGCGATGTTGCTTTTCCCGCAACCGTTGGGTCCTACGATGCCGGTAACCGGATGATCGAAGGTGATCGTCACCTTATCGGCGAACGATTTGAATCCCTGCATTTCGATACGTTTGAGAAACATGGAATACCCCCGTTCTTCGATTACTTATTATACCGTATCCAAGGCTAAAAAAGAAGACGGATAGGGTTCCGTCTAGTTCAATAATGAAAATTGTTTTCATGGGTTAATCCCCAAGTCTCAAGTTGACAGTATCGTAAGATTTACATACTTCTTGTTATCTCTCTGTAAGCGTGAGTTTCATTCCTAATCCATCGATAATTCTCATCAATGTATCCATTTTCGGAATATGTTTTTCTTTTTCGAGTCTTGAGATCGCCTGCTGAGTGACATTGGCTGATCTTGCAAGCTGTTCCTGGGTTATTTTCATGCTTTTTCTGACTTTTACGATCTGTTCGATCAAGTCATATTCCTTTTTTAGTCTTTCATAGCTTGCTTTAAAATCATCCTTTTTCAATTCCTCATCGATGATTGCTTTAACGTCGATTTTTTCAAACGGCATGGTTATTATCCCTCATTTCATTTTATTTCTTTCGCTCTTTGTTTGGCTAATTGCTTATCGATCAATTCAACAGCGTTTTTTTGTTTTTTACATGCATGCAGCAAGTAGATATCCTGTTTATTTTCTAGAACGTAGAAAATTCTGTTAAACCTCCAGAATTTTATCTCCCACACTTTCCCTTCGATTTTTTTGATATTCAGATTATCCAATTCACTGATCGAACCATTTTCCAGTCTCTCAAGAATGATCAACCCTTCGACTCTTTCTTCATGCGTCAGCGAATCGATAAACTCTCTGATCAAATCTTTACCGCCGCTTGTTCTGTATGTATGAACGATCAAACATTTCTGCCCCCCTCAGATCAGTAAGTTATCTGAATCAATTATACATCATATATGATGTATTACAATATTGGTAATTAGTAATATTGAATGGATATATTCGTGAAAATCAGACTATCGTTATCGCAATACTGTCGCATATTCATCCTCCGAGTTAATATCAAAGTTCGCGCCGAAAGAACATATTCCCTCACTTGATAATCGGAATATGAGTAATATGTTTTAGCGCCAATAAAATCATATTGAATTGATTGGATGAATTTTATCAACTCAAAAACGTTCTACAGTGCAAACTCTTCCAGAGCTTTGCAGAATATTTCGGTATCTTCATGATTTAGGAAATTTGAAGTCTTCAACCCCTGTTTGACTGTTTCCATGAAGCTCGAAGGAGAAATACTCAGATGAAGATCTTCGACGAAGTAAGCATAGTAGCTCAGCATCAATCGCTGCAGTTCATTCTTATCCTCTTTAACTAGTTGGAATTTAGCGAAAATGTCACTCAGTTTTTGCGAATATGACTCCATATTATACAAGGATTGATAGACCTTGTTGGTTTGTTCGTCTCCTGCGAGTTGCCGGATGCTTGCTCCGAATGGATTCGTGATTTCCTCGATCGATGACGGGTGCCGCTTCAAGGCGCTGATCTGATCGATATACATGATCATCTCGTTGATGCGGTTGCGCTTGGCGATCAATTCATCACGTCGTTGATTCATCATGGAGAAGTCATTCGAAGCAAGCAAATTCTTTATTTCGGTTAGGGATAGTCCGCTTTCCTTGTAGAAAAGGATGATCCGCAAAGCATTCTCATCCTCCGTCGAATACAGCCGGATTTGATTCCGCTTTTCGGGAACCAATAGGCCGATATTGTCATAATAGTGCAGCGTTCGCACACTGATCCGGAATTCCTTTGAAACCTCCGAGATTTTCTTCATTTCACTTGCACCTCACGTTACGTCATAGTTTATACTTGAAACCAGTCAGGAGTCAAGCCATGTATCTGCGAAATGAAATCAGGGACGGAAACATTTTATTAAGAACCGTTTATGGAGAAGATATGAAATATTTCGACGCGCTTTGCTGCTCGGTTTTGATCGGCTACGAATATAAGTGGCTAAGCAAGATTCAGTTCAATATCTACAGTCCCAAAGGATCGATTCATCTTGAATATAAAGATAGGACAGTATCGATCTATGACCGGGGTCTTTTCGATGAACACTCAACCCTAACGATGTCTGTAGCGATTATTCCATCGTTTGGGATCGGACATATCTCAACCGTCAGCGGTTTATCGCTCCTCGGTTGCTTCAATGAGTACTTGAGAATAAGCGATCAGCGTTCGGCGACCATCGAAAAAAAATCTCTTCAGCTCGTTCGCAAAGAGATTTTGCCCTATTCTTCATTCAGTTCGGCTTCGGAATTTGACGAGACCGTATTCATCAGCGTCGATTCCGCAAATGATCCTAATTCAAAATAACCTTTGACTGATTGAATTCTATCGGAGTAATTTCATTGGATGCTGCAGATTCCGGGAAATCCGCATTCGGAATCAATATTTGATTTTGTTATGTACGACCCTGCCCAATATCCTTACTGGTCGCTCGTCGATTTCTTCTTTCGTATAGATCATCGGCTTGTATGCTTCGTTTTCAGGCTTCAGGATGATCTTATCCTCTTCGAAATAGACCCGCTTCAATGTTGCTTCATCGCCGACCAACACGACGGCGATCTGGCCGTTGTCGACCTGGTTCTGCCGTTTCACATAGACAAGGTCGCCCGGGAAGATGCGTGCTCCGATCATCGAATCGCCGGTCACTTCAAGGTAGAAATACTCCCCGCCTTTGGTTTCCGAACGTTCGACCCATTCATGGCCGATCACTTCCTGTTCCGCGATGCGCAATGCGCCGCCGCGTACGATCCCAAGAATCGGAATTGAAATATCTGCTGTTTCCTGCTGACCCATCAGGTCATCCATCGAAACGCTGAAAAAATCGGCCAATCGCCGAAGTGTTTCGGACGGCGGGAACGACGACCCGTCTTCCCACTTTTGGATCGTCGTGAACGACTTGTAGCCGAACTCCTGGGCCAGGTCCTGTTGGGTCAATCCTTGTTGTTTTCGCAGCGCTCTGAGTTTATCTTTGAAGGCCATTGTTATCACCGGTTTCATTGTAACATCGGGTTGAAATAAATTCAAGTAGCGCTTGTAACTTGAAATGAATTCAAGTAAAATATAACTAGGAGGTGAACCCGATGGAACGGACTATTTTCCATTGCGACCTGAACAGTTTCTACGCTTCCGTGGAATGTCTTCACCATCCCGAATACCGGAATGTACCGATGGCCGTGGGCGGCGATGTGGAGAAACGCCACGGCATCATCCTGGCGAAGAACCAGCTGGCGAAGAAGTTCGGCGTGACGACCGGCGAGGCGTTGTGGCAGGCCAAACAGAAGTGCCCCGACTTGGTTTGCGTCACCCCGGAATTCTCGCAGTATCTGCGGTTTTCGGGTCTGGTGCGCAAGATCTATGCGGATTATACCGATCGGATCGAATCGTTCGGCATCGACGAGGTCTGGATGGATGTGACGGAGATCGTGGGACGGTATGCGAGTCCCAGGGATCTGG
>JBAVGP010000097.1:0-4289 GCA_049684955.1 Erysipelotrichaceae bacterium | reverse complement strand
ATGCTGCGATTAGTGATAAGATAAGAAACGGACTTAGAAGAAACTTGAGTGTTCTTTTTTGGAACAAATTTCATCCCTTTCTTTCTATTTCGGACATCGATACAAGTAATAGCTGTATTGGCCAATGCAGTTATTCGTACATGAACTTCAGTTGGATCTTGATTGCTTTTCGCTCTTCAGGACCAGGCTATTTTATGTACTTTGTCCAAGTCGTCTATACTATGCGATGCGGTTTGTGGAGCAATTTCTATAGTGTCTCACCCTCTTTCTCTTTTTCGAGCAGTACTTTGGAATCTCTCTTCACATTCGTTCAATGATTCCAGATTTCCCGCAAGAAATGGTAACAAAAACAATTCTGGTCTCTGCAAATCGATTTACCTGTCAGTTTGACAATTGAATTATTTCTTATATGACTCTATAATCCGAATGTTCGACCCACTGAAGACGATGAAAGATAAACGATAAATCAGTTCTATAATTTTTTACAAGATTGCCTACATATCCTGTTAAAATCGATGACGAAAATCTGATTTGAAGTTTCTATTATGTCTGGTAATCGTCATTCATATAGTTAGCATCATAATAGGATCGAAAATGTAAAAATCTTCTCATCGATCTTCAGAAAACGCTTTTTGTGTATCCTACGGTTAAAATCATCTCAAAAACAAAAACCGGCCATGATGGCCGGTTACGCTATTAGCTAACTACGGGAACAAGCGTCCAAATACGTTCCCGCATTCATTGCTTCCATATTTACTTCTTATATCCACATTATATTCATTCGATACTTTTGTTTCAATATTTATTATCGCTTTTTCGACCTAAATAGTGATATTTTTAGAATGACTTGTGAAGAAAAATGGTGAATACAAAATGCATGAAACTTATCGTATGCATAACGATATCATTCCTCATTCCACGCTAATTAGCACTACCAAAACATGTTAATAGGCAGGATGGATTTTTGAGGGTGATGATGATGATAAATTGCTTTTTAGGGGAGTTTCGAAACGTAAAAAAGAACGGTTTTTCAACAAACATCCCATCAAGCGACATAATACTATGAAATAACCATATTGATTGGCATCCTTCCCCCATCATGCAATATAATGAAAACATGAATCGAAAGGTGGTTGCCATGCTAGCTACGAAACGTCTTACCTTACGTCCGCTTACAGAAGAGGATGCGAAGAGTTATCTTGAAATGGAGTTGAAAAACCGGGCGTTGTTTTCGAAATTTTCCGGTTCGCGGAACGCCGAATTCTATACCCTTGAATATCAGATCGATGCGATCCGGCGCGCAAAAAAAGGCTGGGATGAAGATATGAAGTACAACTTCGGGATCTATTTGAATGAAACCGGCGAACTGATCGGCGGCATCGCATTGAACGAGGTGATGCGCGGTGCTCTGCAGAGTTGCTATATCGGATACTCCCTGGACGAAGATCATAACGGAAAAGGCTATATGAGCGAAG
This sequence comes from Erysipelotrichaceae bacterium, assembly GCA_049684955.1. Lineage (GTDB taxonomy): Bacteria > Bacillota_I > Bacilli_A > Erysipelotrichales > Erysipelotrichaceae > GWE2-51-13. The sequence continues at coordinate 2,814 of JBAVGP010000097.1, read as the reverse complement.
CGGTCATGGTCTTGTTGAAGTTTGCGTTCGAAGAGCTGAAATTACATCGGATCGAAGCCGGAGTCATGCCGGTCAATATCGGATCGCAGCGTGTCTTGGAGAAATGCGGATTCGTGCGTGAAGGATTAGCCCGCAAGAACGTCAATATCCAAGGTAAATGGCAGGATCATTATTCGTACGGGATCATCAACCCGGCGGATGACCACGAATAAGAATATCCAATACCTTCGAAAAAAGAGCCGAAGCTCTTGTTTGTAAATGAATTAATTCGCGCAGGTTCTCAGGTTGCCCATGATTTCCGCATAGGTCTTCGATTTCGCAAACAGTGATGTGGTGCCGAGGATGAATCCGTCGATACCGATTTTTGAGAATTCGTCGACGATCGCGGGGGAAATGGCTCCGTCGAGGATGAGTTTGAAGTTCTTCTGTTTCTTCAGTTCCAAAAGTTCAGGGATCTTATTACGAACGAAATCAAGGAATTTCTGTCCGGAAAAACCGGGATTCACGGTCATCAAGATGACATAATCGCTCATGCCGATCAGTTCTTTCAGGGATGCGACGCTGATGTCGGGGTGGATGACGATCCCCGCTTCGGCGCCTAAATCATGGATATGCCGAATCAGCGCTTGGGGATCTTTTTCCGCATCGGGATGGAAGTGGATGATATCCGCTCCGGCGTCGATGAACCATTTGATTTTCTTCATCGGATCCTTGATCATGAGATGGACATCCATCCGCCGGTTCGTACTTGCGCGGATCGCGCGGATATCCTGCAAACTGAGTCCCAGATTATCGGCATAGACGCCGTCGATGATATCGCAATGGAAGATATCGGTCCCGGCTTTATCCAGTTTCTGAACTTCGCTTTTGATATTCCTGAAATCGGCACACATCATCGATGGGCATAGCAGCATGGTTTGGTCCTCCGCCGGGTTAATCCGATCTTGAAAACAACACTTATAGTGTACATGATAAGGTGTATACAGTACACATAAATCTACACGTATAATGTGAAATTTCATCGACAGAATCCAACCGTAAGTCGTTGATATGAAACTTTGATTTTATGTCACGTTCCTTTATATGCAAAAAATACAAGCTTACCTTTTATCTTTGGATGATTGTCCTGATTTATGGCCTTCCTAGCGGAATCAAATCTTCTTGCCTTGTGAATGAAGCATGAAACGGATACAATAAAAACGAGGTGGAAACCATGGAAACATACATACTGATCGTCGGCATCATCGCTGTGATCTTGCTGATCATCGTGATCCTTCAGAACAACCGACCCAACACCGCGTTGATGCAGCATCTTGAACGCGACCAGAAAGCCCTGCTTGAACAGATCAGTCAGAGTCAGCGGAACACCGCGGAAGAAACCAACCGGGGACTGCAGCTGTTCGGGACTTCCTTGGCGCTGAACGCCAAGACGACAAGCGAGATGATGGACAAGCGTTTGAGCGAACTTGCATACTTACTCGGACAATCCCAAGAAGCCCTGCAGAAGAGCGTATTGGCGTCCTTGACGCAGATCCAGGCCGTCTTGCAGAACACCAGCGTGCAAAACGAACAGAAACTTGAAAACATACGGGAAACAGTCGAAAAGCGACTGATGTCCTTACAAGAAGAGAATGGGAAGAAACTTGACGAGATGCGCAACACGGTCGACGAGAAGCTGCAGAAGACCTTGGAAGAACGCATCAGCAAGTCTTTCCTGCAGGTATCCACGCAACTGGAACAGGTTTATAAGGGATTAGGCGAAATGCAGACGTTGGCGACTGGGGTGGGCGATCTGAAGAAGGTCCTCTCCAACGTCAAGACAAGAGGCATCCTGGGTGAGATCCAATTGGGAGCGATCCTGGAACAGATCTTGTCCCCCGAACAATACGCGACCAACATCGTCACGAAGTCCAACGGTCGCAATCCGGTCGAATTCGCGATCAAACTACCGGGCGACGGCGAGACTCCGGTTTATCTGCCGATCGACTCCAAGTTCCCGACGGAAGACTATCTGCTGTTGAACGAAGCCTATGACCGCGGCGACAAGGCCGCGATCGAAGTGCTCGCGACGATTCTGGAACGGAAGATCAAGAGCTTCGCGAAAGACATCCACGAAAAGTATGTCGAACCGCCGCATACCACCGATTTCGCCATCCTCTTTCTGCCGATCGAAGGCTTGTATGCCGAAGCGGTACGCCGAGGTCTGGTCGAAACCTTGCAGCGCGAATACAAGGTCAATATCGCGGGACCGACCACCATGGCCGCCCTGCTGAACAGTCTGCAGATGGGATTCAAGACCTTGGCGATCCAGAAGCGCAGTTCGGAAGTATGGAAAGTCTTGGCCTCCGTGAAGAATGAATTCGAAACCTTCGGGAAAGTGCTGGAAACAGCGCAGAACCGCATCACGCAAACCAGCGCCGAACTGGATAAGCTGGTCGGCGTCAGGACGCGGATGATCCGCAGTAAGCTGAAGGAAGTGTCCACCTTGGATTTAGGTGTCGTGGATACCGGAGTGGAAACGATCGAAACCGACGAAGAGTCCTAGGACCCTTCGTTTTTTATTACATTGCCGAATGGTGCATTCCTTGACTTAAAACTTAGGATGACATACGATTAACCAAAATAGGAGAACCCCATGGAATTCGGAATGCCCACCCTGCTTGAATTGGATACCCTTGAAGACAATATCGCTTTATGTAAAGAACTCGGTCTGAAGTTTGTGGAAATCAACTGTAACGTACCTGAATTCCAGGTCGAAAACATGGACCCCGAAGCATTGCTTGCTTTATCGCAAGCCACGGGTATCTACTTCAC
>JBAVGP010000096.1:0-4834 GCA_049684955.1 Erysipelotrichaceae bacterium | reverse complement strand
ACTTTATACAGAGAACGTTTGAAACGGTTATCCAATTTGCTTTCCGGCAGGGAACGCAGGATGCCCACGCCCAAACCGATGAAAAGACCGATCACCGTACCGGTCAAAGCGATGAGAAGCGTGATCTTGGTCCCCGACCAGAAAAGCGGACCATACTTCTTGAAAATGTACAACGCCCCCCCGATCAAGTCGGAAGGGAGCGCTGTGATAAGAATGACGTTGTACATCACTGCGGCTGACGGGCACCGGCATCGACCATCATCTGGTTGCGGGTCGACGCGCTGATACCGGCCAGAACGTTGTTGATCGAAGCGAGGAGTTCCGTATCCGCTTTGCGGACGGCGACCGAAACGGTCGTCAGGGAAGGATCGATTTGGAAGCCTTTACCGGTGGCGAATTGGATGATTTTCAGACTGGCGTTGCCAGCCACGATGGCTTTGGCGACCGGATACTCGGAAACCATGGCATCCGCGTCTTTCATGACGACCGCATTGGCCAATAAGGGGAATGAATCCAGCGGCGTACCGTGGATGGCGCCCGGGATCGCGGGGATCGCGACCGTGTCATGGAAAGTCGATTTTTGCGCGATGACGGTCGCGCCGGTGAAATCCGCCAGCGAGGTCGCCGATGCATATTTGGAATCCGTGCGCACGATCAGGACCAGTTCGGAATCATAGTAGGGAGCGGAGAATGCGACTTCCAAGCGACGTTCGGGGGTATCGGTCATCCCGGCGACGATCATGTCGATGTCGTTTTGTTTGAGCGCGGTGATCAGACCGTCCCAGGCGATTTTCTTGACGACCAGGGTACGGCCTAATTTGTTGGCGATGGTCTGCGAGATGGCGATGTCATAGCCGTCGCAGAAGCTGGCGGGGTCGCCGTCGATGGCGACCGATGTGGCGGTTTTGGTGAGTTGGGTCCAATTGAACGGTGCATAGTTGCATTCCAATCCGACGGTGAGCGAGCCTTTGACTTTCGGGGCGGCGCAGCCGCTGAGGATCAATAGGGCCAACGATGCGAGGATGAATAATCTTTTCATGTGTGTTTCCTCCTGGGATGAAACAAAAGACCATGTGGATATCACACGGTCTCGTTTTTGACTTGATCGGGGATAGCGCCACTTCATTGCTGAAGGAGTGTCGCGTATCTTAGTTCGCAACCCCACGGATCGACATTGCCATGTCTTCCGTTCGGCGGTGATTACCTTTCCTGTGGTTCTGCGCCTGCCGGCTCGCCACAGTACTCATTTGCACCGCTACCTCTATGTTTCTTCTGTTTGGTGTTAGTTTACTACAATACTCTGAAATGTCAATGCTTTTGTTTCAGAAAATTTCGGAAATTGTTTGCATGTTTCCTTATTCGTCCGTTTCTTCTCCCGTTTTTCCGTTTTCCTTCACCCATAAAGCCATCTTATCCGTGTTGGAAAGGGAAGTCAGCAGATTTTTTTTGGCATTGGGGAACTGGGTATACAGCTGCTCGATCAATCCTTTGAGCTCCTGACGCTGGGTATGTCCGTCCATCGGACAGGTCGAGGTCACGAAAGGGATACGCTGCATCTTGACTTCGTTGCGGATCGCGTCCTCATGGACATAAACCAATGGCCGAATGAAAGTGACCTCGCTTTGGGTAAGATACATCTTCGGTGTGAACGTGGCGATCTTGGCGCCGTGGATCATGTTCATGAACAACGTTTCGACGGCGTCTTCCGCATGATGCGCGAAAGCCACTTTCGTGCATCCGTGTTTTTTGGCTTCCTTGATGACCAGCGCTTTCTTGAATTTCGAGCAGAGCGAACACTTCAGACTGCCGTCTTCCTTCGCTTCTTTTTGAAGCACCGCATAGATTTTCGTCGGGACGTGGATGAGTTCGATGTCCCTGTCCGCAAAGTATTGATTCAGGGTCGTGAAGTCCATCCCCGGGAAGCCCATTTCGAGATGGATCCCGATCACGTTGAAGTGCTTGAACGATTTCTTGCGGTATTCGTCCAGCGCAAGCAAAAGCAGGCAAGAGTCCTTGCCGCCGCTGACGCCGACCGCCACGATGTCGTTCTCTTCGATCAAGTTGTAATGATAATCCGCCAAACCGACGCTGCGGAGGATTTTGTTCATGCATATCCCTGCCTTTTGTTTCAAATTTTACCATAGTTGGGGTATAATAGCATGGAAAAGCGGTGATAGCAGTGGAAGGCGTGTGCCTGATCAATAAACCGAAGGGATTCACTTCCTTCGATGTCGTGAATAAATTACGCAGAATCCTGGGTGAGAGGCGGATCGGACATACTGGGACCTTGGACCCGCAAGCCACCGGCGTGCTGGTCATCCTGCTCGGCAGGGCGACCAAAGCGATGCCTTTTTTAGTGACACAGCGTAAAGAATATGTCGCTGTACTCAAATTAGGGCTTAAGACCGACACCGGCGACATCTGGGGCGAGATTCTCGAAACCGAAGAATATGTACCACCTTCCAAAGAAGAAGTCACAGCCGCCCTCGCATCGATGGCAGGCAAGAGCACTCAGCTTCCGCCGATGGTCAGCGCGGTCCGCATCGACGGTAAACATCTGTATGAATATGCGCGCAAGAACCAAACGGTCGAGCGCCAGACGCGGGAGATCGAAATCTTTGAAATCGAATTGCTGGAGTATGCCATGGACATCCGTTTCCGCGTCGTCTGTTCGAGCGGGACCTACATCCGTACTTTGTGTGAAGATATCGCCGTGAAATTGGGGACGATCGGAACCTTGAGCGGACTGATCCGTACGAAAGTCCAAGACTATAAATTGGAAGACTGTCAGAACCTGGACGAGATCACCGCCGAGAACGTAAAGTTGAAAGATTTATTGAGCGTGTTATCGCATATGCCGCAAGTCGCCATCGACGACCCGACCTTCGTCTATCACGGGAAGCATATGACGTTCGACCATGAAGAAGAACAACTATTATTGACATACCAGGGACAAGCCTTGGCGGTTTACGGGAAAACGGAAACAGGCGATTATCGCAATGTCCGCGGACTCTGGTAGGAGGCAACCGATGAAAATCATCCATTATAACATCACGAAAAAATTCCCTGTGATACAACCGTATGCAGCCTGCATCGGCTACTTCGACGGTTTCCACGCAGGTCATATGGCCTTGGTCGATACGACGCTGGAAATCGCGCATAAAAAGAACATCAAAAGCGCGGTCATCACCTTCGATCCCGATCCGTGGGTCGTTCTGAAACATATCGAACATCCCGTCCATCTGACGACGATGAACGATCGGATGGAGATCGCACGGGAAAAAGGCATCGATTATTGGATCGCCATCCATTTCGACCAGCATCTGGCAGAACAACCGCACGAGGTATTCACCGACATGCTCGCGAAAACACCGTTGGTCTCGCTGGTCAGCGGATTCGATTTCACCTATGGTTATAAAGGCAGCGGGAATTCGCAGACGCTCAAACAAGAAGGTCAAGGCCGTTTCGACGTGATCGAGATCCTGCCGATCAACGATGACGGGGTCAAAATCAGCACCACCCGCATCGGCATGCTGATCGACGAAGGCAAAATCGGCGATGCCAACCGCTTGCTGGGCCGTATCTATGCGATCTCCGGCACGATCGTCGGCGGACGCCGCATCGGACGCAAGATGGGCTTTCCGACCGCGAATCTGGCTGTCGATTCCGAATACCGCATCCCGCGCATCGGCGTCTATGCCGGACGCGTCGAAGTCGAAGGCGTCTGGTATGAAGCGATGATCTCGATCGGCAAAAATCCGACCGTCACCGAAGAGACGAACATCAGCGTCGAAGCGCATCTGTTCGATTTCGACCGTGAAATCTACGGAATGAGCGTCAAATTCGAATTCCACCAATATATGCGCGATGAAATCAAATTCGCGAACATCGAGGATCTGGTTTCGACGATCCGCGAAGACGAAGTGGCGTGCCGCGCTTATTTCCATGGCAACCGCTAAACTTCCCGATGCGTATCTTGAGCTGATGCGCGAAATCATGGGAGCTGATTATGAAACATGGATGGCGGCGCTGGATGCACCGCTTTTTCGCGTCGTAAGGTTAAATCCGACCAAGATCGATGAACAAACTTTTTTAAATGAATTTCCGACTGCGATCCGACTCAATGATTATCCCGGATTGCTTTACCGTATGCCTGAAAGCGAGACATCGCTGGGTAATCATCCGTTCCATCATGCGGGCTGTTTCTATATCCAGGAACCCTCGGCAAGTTTGCCGGTCGTCGCGCTCGGCATCGAAAAAGGGGATAAGGTCTTGGATTGTTGCGCGGCACCGGGCGGGAAAAGCACTCAGATCTTAGGTGATCTCGACGGTACCGGCTTGCTTGTCAGCAACGAAATCGATTCTCAACGCAATCAGACGCTGCGTTTCAATCTGCAGCGCTTCGGCGACGACAACCTGTTGGTTACGCAGAACGATACCTTTATCCTGGGCAGTGCTTTTCGCGGCTATTTCGACAAGATCCTGGTCGATGCGCCGTGCAGCGGGATGGGCATGTTCCGCAAGGACCCCACCGGCATCAAATACTTTTCGCAGAAGAACATCGAACATTGTCAACGCATGCAGAAGGATATTTTGGAGAATATCTATCCCGCGCTGAAAGAAAACGGGATCCTGGTCTATTCGACCTGCACCTTCACCTTGGAGGAAAACGAAAAGCAGCTGCGTTCTTTCATTGAAAGACATCCCGACATGCTCGTCGAGGAATTGCCGTTTTCGATCGGTAGACCGGGTATCGACGATCATCCAGAATTGACGAAATCACGCCGCATCACCTTGCTGGAAGGCGGGGAAGGGCACTTTATCTGCCGGTTAC
>JBAVGP010000095.1:0-16189 GCA_049684955.1 Erysipelotrichaceae bacterium | reverse complement strand
GTTCTGATCTTCGTGTTGTATAAGGAAATCATGGCACCGCTGGACATGCTGAAAAACATGGGATAGGAGGCAAAACGATGCGCAAAGGATTCACGATGCTGGAAATGATCTTGGTGCTCGCGGTATTGAGCGCGCTTTTGATCCTGACCGTCCCGAATATCCAAAAAGTATTGGGGATCGTCAACCGCAAAGGCTGCGACGCGCAGTTAAAAATCGTCGACACCGCGATTTTGGAATATACGATCGCTAAGGGCGACGAACCGCAATCGATTGCCGATCTGATCGAAGAAGGATTACTGAACGAAGGGCAAAGGTACTGTCAGAACCATGATGAAATCGTACTCGACGGCGGCCAGGCATCCCTGCGCTAATGGCTTCACATTGCTTGAACTGCTGATCGTCCTGGCTGTTTTGACGCTGGTCGCGTTCGGAGCGGCTATCCCGAACAACGTTTTTCTTTATCGCGATACCCAGGACCGGATCGTCCACACACAGACGATCGCGCTTTTCAAACGGGCAGGGGAGACGATGAAGCTGGACGCAAGCATCGAACATTATGCTCCGGTCCGCTTCAACGAAAAAGGCAATGTCCTTTCAGCGCAGACTTTGCGGTTTATCGGAAACCGGAAGATCGTCATCCTGTTGGGTCCGGGGCGCATCCATGAATAGAGGATATGCCTTATTGGAAGTGCTGATGGCTTTACTTGTCATCGCTACCGCGGTTGATCTGATCCTCACCGCACTTATCGATTTTCCGCAACGTGAGATTTCAGTTCAATCAAGTCCCTGGAATCTATTAAACGAAGGATGTGACTATGCATGCGTGTTCGCAGCGGATTCACCTTGATCGAACTTTTGATCGCGATCAACCTCTCGATGCTTCTTATCAACATCATCCTGATGTCGCTCAGCGTCTTGCCGAGAATCGATGCGCAGATCGGGATCCGTCAGAACCAGAACGGGATCATCCAACTCAGACAAAAACTGGCGCTGTGCCGGATCACGAAAGTGGTTCAGACGAAACTAAGTTGCACTTTCAATCAGGGTGAGTATTTGTTTTCTTTCGAAAAGAATCGTCTGGTCAGCACGCCGGGCTATGTCGTTTATTTGGAAGATATCAAGTCAGGTCGGTTCACGATGACAAAACAGGTCCTATCCTTGGATTATACGGTCGGGAGGAAGGAAGTCCATGCGGTGCTTGCGTACGTCGACTAAAGGATTCATCCTCTATCAATCCCTCTTGTATTTCCTTTTCTGCATCCATTTCGTCACTTCGGTTTCCGTGATCGCGATCCATATCCGTTCTGAAAACGCCATGCTTCGTCAGATGGAGGAATTCTCCTTCTTCGAAGCCGCGATCCTCGACCGCATCTATCACGATCTGCAGCGGATGGACTATGGCGATTTCAACCTCACCTATGATGATTTATCGGTTACAGTGACCTATCAGGACCAAAGCGCCACATTAGCTTTCAGTGGTGATGTCGAATCGAGAATGAAACTCACCTTCGACGATCTCGTCCCATGCTTCATCGACTATGAGGAAGCTTCAGATTGAGCCGTGCGGATGCGGATTCGATTGACAAAATCCGTTAAAGAATTAGAATATATGAGGTAGGAGGATAGAACTATGATTATCGTTAATGATTTACGCCCCGGACTGACGTTTGAATATGAAGGAAATATCTTTAGCGTCATCGATACTTCGCATAATAAAACCGCGATGCGTCAGATGATCGTTAAATCGAAAGTACGCAATCTGCGTACCGGATCCATCGTTGAATTATCGTTTACCGGAGGGGACAAAGTCGAACCCGCCCATATCGACAAAAAAGAAATGCAGTACCTGTACGACACAGGGGATGCGCTGGCTTTCATGGATACTTCGACTTACGACCAGATCGAAGTGCATAAAGACAACCTGAAATGGGAACTGAACTTCCTGAAAACCAACGACAATGTGAATATCACCACCTATGAAGGTGAAATCCTGGGCATCATCCTGCCCGACAAAGTCGCATTGAAAATCATGGAGACCGAACCTGCGGTCAAAGGCGATACCGCCAACAACGCGCAGAAACTGGCCAAACTGGAAACCGGTTTGGAAGTCAAGGTTCCGTTATTCATCGAAGAAGGCGAACTTGTCCTGGTCAGCACGGCCGACGGAAAGTATTCCGGCAGAGCCTAACATCCGTAAGGATGTTTTTCTTTACTTTTTTTATCTTAGTTGATATAATAATCACGACTTCAGGGCAGGGTGAAATTCCCGACCGGCGGTAAACCCCGCGAGCCGAAAGGCATGAACCGGTTTGATTCCGGTGGCGACAGTACAGTCTGGATGAAAGAGGCGCTTTTTTGACCTTAATTATTGCCCGGAGTTTTCCGGTTTTTTTATGCGAAAGGACAAAAAAACATGAAAAGAAACTCCACTAAGATTATCACGCTAATCGGTGTCATGACCGCTCTTGCCTTCATCCTGTATCTGATCGAAGTACCAGTCACATTTATCTTGCCGCAGGCGCCGTTTTTGAAGATCGACTTCAGCGATGTGCCGGCCATCATGGTCGGACTCAGCGTCGGACCGGTCGCGGGCGTGATCGTCGAACTGCTGAAAAACATCCTCCATGCCTTGTTTCTGATGAAGGAACCGGGCGGATCGGGTGAGATCGCCAACTTCGCCGCCGGCGTCGCATACATGCTGCCGGTCATCCTGCTTACACGCAAGGATTTCCGCGCCAAGAAATACATCCCCGCGATGATCCTGGGTACGATTTGCATGGTGATCGTGATGAGTTTCGTCAACTATTACGTCACGCTTCCGATCTATGGGATTGCGGATCATACGGTAAAACTCAGCATGATCTTCTCGACCTTCGGTCCGTTCAACCTGATGAAATCGATCATGGTCTCGATCGTCATCGTCCTGCTGTATCCGCGACTCAAAAACGTCATCAAGAAATTCTCTTAATCCTATGCGCCGGGTTGCTCCGGCGCATTTGCGTTTCAGGTAAAACACCGAATACCAAGGTACCCGTTCTCAAAACGATGGAATTTTGGTATAATGGTCAAGATAAGGAGGGATGATGATGACTGAACTGTCAAGAATGAAGAAATTCGAAGATTTAAGGGAAAGCATACAGAACGATCGGGAAGGGGACACCCATTCCGAAGCACTGACGCCTTTTGCGCAGCGCTTGAGCCGGATCGACACGACATTCAAATCATTGCAGTCGCAAACGACGACATCGCCCCACTTATCACAGCACGGGAAAAAGGATGTACGTTTCGATTCCACAACTTCCGCAAGCGGCGTCGCCACTTTCAACAATGAATATCTCGACGATTTCATCGAGGAAGTCAAGAACTACAATATCAAAAAAGGGTATCGCAGCCATGAGGATACCGAAAGCAATATCTTCTCGCAAGCGAACAAGGAACTGAAAACAGCGCCGGTCGAAGCGAAGAGACGGCCGATCGTTTTCGCCACGCAGAACAAACTGGAAGAACCCGACGATTCCGCCGAGTTGAATGAAGCGGAACTGAATCTCACCAACGAAATCAAACAGGTGATCGAATCCGATCTGGAAGCGATCCCGGCGAATGTAGGCATCAAACCTTTCAGTGAAAAAGCGGAGCCGAAAGAAAACATGCAGAGCGTCTTGGACGAAACGCAGAAATTGCGTGTCCAATTGGATGAATATGAAAAAGAACTCGTCGGCGTGAATATCAGCGTCAAGAAATCCAACCGGCTGTTGAACTTCATCGTCGTCGCGATGGTGCTGGTTCTGCTTGTGATGCTCGGAATGGCCGTCTACTGGGTGTTGGTCGCGCGAGGGTTCATCCGATGAGGATAAATATTGCGATCGACGGCCCGAGCGCTTCCGGTAAAAGTACCATCGCCAAACGGTTGGCGAAGCGTCTGGGTTATATCCATATCGATACCGGGGCGATGTACCGCGGTTGCGCATACAAAGCACAAACCTTGGGGTATACCCTCCAAGACGAAGATAAAATCTGCGATATGCTTCATCATACCGAGTTCGCCTTCGACCCTCAGGGTCATTTGTTGTTGGACGGAATCGATGTAACCGAGGAAATCCGCCGTAAGGAGATGGATATCCTGTCCTCGTCGGTCTCCGCTTTACCGAAGATCCGCGTCGAGCTGGTCCGCCGGCAACAAGAAATGGCGAAGACGAAGGGTTTCATCCTGGATGGCCGCGATATCGGAACGGTCGTTCTGCGCGACGCCGAAGTGAAAATCTACCAGACCGCCAGCACGCAGTCGCGGGCTGAGCGTCGTTACGCCGAGAATCAGGCGAAAAACCGCAGCGGAAGCTTCGAGGAAATATTAGCCGATCTGAAATTGCGCGATCATCAGGATACGCACCGCGCGCATTCTCCGCTGCGACCGGCGGACGATGCGGTGCAGATCGACACTTCGGATATGACGATCGAAGAAGTCGTCGCAAAGATAGAAAATATCGTCATGGATAAAATTAAAGAAATGGAAGGTGATCGGATATGATCGATGGAATCGTAGCGATCGTCGGCAGACCCAATGTCGGAAAGTCGACGATTTTTAACCGTATCATCGGTGAACGCGTGTCGATCGTCGAAGATACCCCGGGGGTTACCCGCGATAGGATCTATGCCAAAGGAAACTGGCTTACCAAGGATTTCCGCCTGATCGATACCGGCGGCATCCAGATGGTCGACCAGCCTTTCCAGACCGAAATCAAAGCCCAGGTCGACATCGCAATCGAAGAAGCGGATGTCATCATTTTCATCGTCAGCGGACAAGACGGCATCACGAGCGATGACGAATACATCGCCAAGATGCTGCAACGAAGCAATAAACCCGTGATCATCGCCGTCAATAAGATCGACGATATCGCGATGGCGGTCAACGCCTATGAATTTTACGCACTTGGTTTCGAAACCGTCATTCCGGTCAGCGGAGCGCACGGCATCGGGATCGGCGACGTGCTTGATGAAGTCATCCGTCAGTTCCCGCTGAAGAAACTCAACGAATACGAGGGACGAATCAAATTCGCCATCATCGGACGCCCGAACGTCGGGAAATCCTCGCTGGTGAACGCCATCTTGAACCAGGAACGCGTCATCGTCTCGGAAATCGAAGGCACGACGCGCGACGCGATCGACAGCCCGTTCACCAAGGACGGCAAAGAATATGTCGTCATCGATACGGCCGGTATACGCAAACGCGGAAAAGTCTATGAAAACATCGAAAAATATGCTGTTTTGCGTGCACTGAGCGCGATCGAACGGGCGGATGTCGTCCTGTTTCTGATCGACGGCATCGCGGGCATCCGCGATCAAGACAAACATGTGGCCGGCTATGCGCATGAAGCAGGGAAGCCGCTGATCATCATCTACAACAAATGGGACGGTGTCGTGAAGGATGAATCCACGATCAACCGCGTCACCGAAGAGATCCGCAAACAATTCATCTATCTTGCCTACGCGCCGATCCTTTTCATCTCCGCCTTGACGAAACAGCGCGTCCACCAGGTCATCCCGATGATCGACCGGATCTATGATTTCAGCAATATGCGCATACAGACCAGCATCCTCAACGAAGTCATCCTCGACGCGCAGCTCTTTACGCCGCCGCCGATGCATAACGGGAAACGGTTGAAGATCTATTATGTTTCACAGGTCGCGGTCGCGCCACCGACGTTCATCCTGTTCGTCAACGACCCCGAACTGATGCATTTCTCCTACCGCCGTTATCTTGAAAACCGTTTGCGCGAAGCTTTCATTTTCGAAGGCACGCCGATCCATATCATCGCCCGCGCGAAAGACTAGAGGCAAACATGAAAGTCACAGTGATCGGAAGCGGAAGCTGGGGCACGGCGTTGGCGCAAGTATTGGTCGACAACCGGCATGACGTCAGCATATGGGGTAATGACCTCGACGAAGTCGTGGATATTCATATGTATCATCTGAATGAAAAACATTTCCCCGGGGTTCATCTGCATGAAGACATCAAGGCGACCAACGATCTGAAAACGGTGCGTTTCGCGGATGTGCTCGTGCTGGCCGTTCCGTCGGGATTCGTCGCGGATGCCTGCGAACTCATCAATAAATATTTCACCAAACCGGTATTGATCATCAATGCGGCGATCGGTTTCGATCCGACCAGCCATAAACGGCTCTCGGTCGTGATCAAAGAGAAGCTCCGCCCTGAATTGTTCGACGGCATCGTCTCGCTGGCGGGACCAACCCATGCCGAAGAAGTCATCCTGCGCATGTTCACGCGCATCGAAGCGGCCGGCAGTGACGAAGCCGCACTGAAACGCGTCCAATCTTTGTTGACCAACGACTATTTCCGGGTTTCCCGCAACACCGATGTGATCGGTGCGGAAATCGGCGCGGCGCTCAAGAATGTGATCGCGATCGCCAGCGGCATCTTCATCGGACTTGGCTATGGCGATAACGCCCGCGCCGCCCTGATGACCCGGGGCTTATCCGAAATGATCGCTTACGGCACCTATTTCGGCGGCAAGCCGGAAACCTATCTCGGACTCAGCGGCGTCGGCGCCTTGATCGGCACCTGTACGAGCGAACACTCGCGCAATTTCCAAGCCGGCTTGCTGATTGGGAATAACGACAGCGCAAAAGTCTTCTGGGAGACCAACATCAAGACCGTCGAAGGCGCATTGGCCGTGAAAATCGTCATCGAAGAAGCCGCCAAAGCGGGTCTCGACCTGCCGGTGAACCGCTTCGTCAACGACATCCTATACGGCGGCCAAACCCCCTCGCAAGCCATCCTAAACTTGCTGAAACGCGAGAATAACGCCGAATAAGTGCTTTGCATTGTATTTGCGAAAACAGAGTGCTATGATAAACTCATCAACGGAGGTAACAATCATGAGCGAAACGAAGAACAAGAAAGCCTTAGCCGAAACCTTATCCGCTAGTTTGGATATCACCAAGAAATCCGCCACGGAAATCATCGAACTCGTCTTCGACGACATCAAAGAAACCCTGGGTAAGGGTGGAAAAGTCGATATCGCCGGATTCGGGAAATTCGAAGTCAAAGTGCGCAAAGCACGCATCGGGATCAACCCGTCGACCAAGGAAAAAATCAACATCGAAGCCAGCAAATCGGCTTCATTCAAAGCATCCAAAGCATTAAAGGAAATCGTCAAGTAACCGATAACTTCGACAACGAGGAAACACATGGATATCTTACAATTAGGTCTCTACATCGCGGCCATTGTTCTTGTGATGTGGTCGCAATCCAAAGTACAGGGTGCATACAAGCATTTCAGCACCGTACGCACCGAGAATCATCTGACCGGAGCGGCTGTCGCGCGTCAAATCCTTGACCGCAACGGGCTAAGCGACGTGCAGGTGCAGGTGAGCCAGAACGGCTTGCTGAGCGATCATTTCGATCCGCGCACCAATATCGTCAACCTGTCGCCGAAAGTCTATAACGAAGACTCGATCGCTTCCGTCGCCGTCGCGGCGCATGAAGTCGGTCATGCCCTCCAATTCGCCGAAAACTACAGTTTCATCGGAATCCGCAACAAGCTGTTGCCGGTCGCGATCGTTTCAGGGAATTTGGCTTGGTTCGTCATCATCGCCGGACTGTTGACTGGACAACCCACGATCCTGTATGCCGGTATCGCCATGCTGGGCGTCATCGCATTATTTCAACTTGTCACCTTACCGGTGGAATTCGACGCTTCAGGCCGCGCCTTGCGTATCCTGAGCAGCGACGGTTTCATCAGTTCCGATGAGTCAGCCGATGCGAAAGCGATGCTCCGTGCAGCCGCATTCACCTATGTGGCGGCGCTATTGGCCACCTTGCTTCAGATTTTCCGTCTCGTCTTATTGTCGGGACGTTCCAATCGCAGAAACTAGCTCCTCCGGGAGCTTTTTTTTCGGAGTTCCCTACCCGGAGTCATAAGAGGGGAGGGGTGATACAATGGCTTTTCTGCATAACGGCAATCTGAATCCGACGACGATATTTTCATTTTATCCGTGCATCCGGGATTCCGTCTATCTCGAAGGATTGAAAGAAGGGGACACGATCCAGTCGGAGAATCCCTATTTCTTTCAGAATGCGAACGGGTATCTCGCGATCGACGACCGCTTCACTTCGTTCAAAATCATGCGCGACGGTAAATTGATCCAGTCGATCAACCTCAGTTGGAACAAGCTCTGCGCAACTGAGACCTCCGTTACCCCGAACAGTAGCGTCCAGACCCGTCAGGCAAGCACCGGAATCAGTTCATTGATGGTCCTCAGTGTCGGGATCCTGGTGGTGGTGGTCACCCGGAGGTTCTTCCGTGCGCGCAAGTAGCCTGCTTTTCGTGTTTATGCTGCTCTGTTTCAGCACTGTCAGAGCCGATGCCGCCGGGGAAAGCGTCGTATCCAAGACGATGCTGCCCTATGAAGTGCAAGCCGTCAGCGTGAATGCCACGAATCTGAATATTTCAGGGTGGGGTCTTTTGATCGAAAGCCAGCATTTCATTTCCTCATCAGACCATTCCTATGAACTCGAATTCACGTCCCCGCAGCATACTTTCCGGGTCAGCGCACCGACCGTCAACCTGACGTTGACCGAGGTCATGCGTTATGTCGGCATTCCGCTTTGCGGTCTGAGTGCCTATTTCCAACATGATACGACGTGCTACTACCGCTATGAAAACGTCGGATTTTCCGCATCCATCCCGCTCACCATGTTTCAGACCGACCGGCAATACACCTTATATCTGGTCGTCCATGCGGCAAGCGCGAATTACCATAAGAAGATCCCTATTTATTATCCGATTACAAACGACATCGTACTGATGAAAGGTCAGAAAGAGTATCGTATCGTCTCGAAACTCAACGATACGAAGCTGACGGTCAAATATGCGACGGTCGTTGCCCGTAAAAGCCCCGATAAGACGGGGGCGGCCTGGTACAGCGGCACAAGTTGTTCGACGGCCTACGGGAATCTGCTCTTCCTGCAGCTGGATTCGGTCTATGCGAGCATCAAGGAGCGCTACGCGAACCTTACCAATTACACGACCTATTATCGCGTCGCGTCCAAACTGTCGGTATGCGTCGATTCCAGGCGCCGTATCGTGGAAGGGAGCACCATCACACCGGTCTGGATCCCCAGCAGTTTCGTCGAATACAGCGGGACGCCGATGATGCTGTCAACGCAGATCATCAATACCGCGCCGATCCTTACGATTACGCCCGTTTCGATCAAAGTAGGGGAGTCTTTCGACTGGCATGATCATGTGAGCGCCCATGATGCCGAAGAAGGCAATCTGTCAAATCAAATACAAGTCATTAGTGATAATTATCACAATATTCAGATACCGGGTTGTTATGCCATGGTTTTCCGTATTACGGACCTGTATGGCGCTTCGGACACGCAAACAATGGTTATCACAGTCGTCGAAGCGGACAATACGGCGCCTACCTTGATTGCGGAGGACTTCGAGGTCTTGCTGAACACACGGATCGATTATCATGACTACGCCAGCGCATTCGATGCGGAGGACGGCGATCTGACGGCGAAGGTCGTCGTCTCTACCAGCGCGAACTTAAGCATTCCGGGTAGTTATCCGGTCTGTTACGATGTAGCGGACTCACGCGGCGCCGCCGTGCGTAAGTGCGTCACTATGACGGTATTCGATTACGCGACGCTCATATCGCGATTCCGATTCGTATCGAAAGATCATTTGTTCTACAACGAAATTATCCCGGCGAATTGGAATAACGGGTACATGCAACGATTGGAGAGCTTATTGCAAACCAATGAGATTCTGACCTCAATCCAATTCGATCCATAACTACGCATAATGTATATTATGTAATTTGAAGATGTATCGATTAATCTTGCGGCAGAGAAATACCCCCCTCTTCCGATAAAAAAGACATGGATTTTGTTCCATGTCTTTGTTTACTTTAGATAATGCAGCAATGATTTGCCGATATCCGGCATTTTGACACCGAAGTTCTCAGCGATCGTGGCGCCCAGGTATGCGAAGGTGTCCGTCACCGGCAATAAACCGCTGTCTTTGAATGCTTTGTTATAGAAAATCAACGGGACCATTTCACGCGTATGATCGGTGCCTGGAGCTACCGGATCGTTGCCATGGTCGGCTGTCAGGATCAACAGATCATCCTCGGTGAGATATTCAAGCAATGTGGCCAGTTGGACATCGAAGGCGTTCAAATCGTTCGCATAGCCCTGCGGATTGCGTCGGTGACCCCATAGGGCGTCGAAATCGACCAGATTCACGAAACAGAGACCGTGGAAGTCTTTCTGCGCGATTTCGATGGTTTTGTCCATGCCGTCTTCGTTGCTTTTGGTCTTCACGGTGCTTGTGATGCCGCTGCCGTCGAAGATATCGTTGATCTTGCCGACCGCCAGCACGTCGAATCCGGCATCCTTCAAGGTATCCAGGACGGTGGGTGCGAAGGGTTGCAGGGCATAGTCATGACGGTTGTAGGTGCGTTTGAACTCCCCTGCCCTGTTGCCTTTGAAGGGACGGGCGATGATGCGTCCGACGCGCCATTCCGGTTTCATCGTGATTTCACGGGCGATGGCGCAGCATCTGTATAGTTCCTGCAGGCCGAAGGTGTCTTCGTTGGCCGCGATCTGCAAGACTGAATCAGCGGATGTATAGACGATCATTTCGCCGGTCTTGACATGCCGTTCACCCAGTTCTTCCATGATTTCCGTGCCGCTGGCGGCCTTGTTGCCGATGATCTTGTGGCCGGTGCGGGCTTCAAGCTCATCCAGCAGTTCTTTAGGAAAGCCGTGTTCGGTGAACGTGATAAACGGTTCGGATACGTTGAGGCCCATGATTTCCCAGTGGCCGGTCATCGTGTCCTTACCCGGGCTTAATTCCATCATTTTCGTATAATAGCCGCTCGGTTTCGCGACCGGGTCGACGCCAAGGATGGCATGCAGATTGCCGACGCCCATCTTTTGCATCGTCGGCAGATGTAATCCGCCGACCGCCTGCGCGATATGTCCGATCGTATCCGCTCCGACATCGCCGTACTTGGCGGCGTCGGGCATTTCGCCGAAACCGACCGAGTCCATGACGATGGCGAAAATGCGCTTATATTGTTTCATTTCGAATCTCCTTTTTTCTTGTTTCCGGGATGGAAATCATCGTAAGCCCGATGCAGGCGTTTGCTTTCGACATGCGTGTAGATCTGCGTGGTCGCGATGTCGGAGTGGCCCAGCAGTTCCTGCACGACGCGCAAATCGGCGCCGCCCGCCAACAATTCCGTCGCGAAACTGTGGCGCAGCTTATGGGGCGAGATGCTTTCTTCAAAACCGGCTTGGATGCATCTTGATTTTACCATGAGGTAGATCTGTTGGCGACTGACTTGCTTGCCGCTGGGTGCCAGGAAGACCGCGTTGGACTTGCCTTTGACCCATAACGGCCGCACTTGATCCAGATAACGCTTGATATTCGCAAGCGTAGCCGGCGCGATCGGCACGACGCGCTCCTTATTGCCTTTACCTAGGATACGGATGAAACCTTCGTTGAGATATATCTGATTGAACGTCAGACCGGCCGCTTCGCTGACCCTGAGACCGGTCGCATACAGCAGATCGATCAGCGCGGTATGAAAGATTTCGACCGGATCATCGCTTTCGATGATCAGTTTCATCACATCCTCCGATGACAAGAAGACAGGCAGTTTGATATTGCGGCGGGGACTGGCGAGACGGTCGGTCGGATCTTCGAAACCCGTCCGGTTCTCACCCAGAAACGCGTAGAAACCGCGTAAGGAAGAATGGCAGCGCAGGATGCTGGCGTTCGCGTGATCGGCGGCGAAAGCTTCCATGAAGCCGTCGATCTGTTCGATCTTGACGGTTAAAGGGTCCGTGATTCCGTTGCTTTCCATCCATTCGGCGAATGATTTCAGATCGTTTTGATAGGAAGACACCGTCTTCCCCCCTGCCCTGCGGGTGAAACGGAGAAAATGGACATAATCTTCGAGCGCTTGGGTCCAATTCATGGTTTTCCTCCCTGCTGGAACAGATCGATCTGGATCGCATCCTCGCTTTTATCCCGTAATTGCGAGGCGGAAATGCCTAAAAGCCGGATGCTTTCTTCCGTTTCGACTTCGTCGAACAAAAGCATGCTGACTTGGAAGATCTCATCTTTCGCGGATACCGGATGATCGGTTTTGCGGCTGCGCGAGAAGGTCGTGAAATCGGGATAACGGATCGTGATGCCGATGTTGCGGGCGGTCTTGTCCGCTTCGGATAAGCGTTCTTCGACTTCCTGTGCAAGTTTGAGGAAGATTTCGCGGACTTCTTCGTAGGAACGGATATCCTGATTCATCGTCGTCGAGGTGCTGACGGATTTAAGTTCGGTATGCTGTTCGATCGCGCTGTCGTCGATCCCGCGGGCCAAGGAAACATAGTGGCCGACGACATTGCCCAGCACCGTCCTTAGCGCGTCATCGTTTTGGAAGTTGGCCAGATCGCCGATCGTATGGATGCCCAGTTCGTGCAAACGGGGCGCCGTTTTCTTGCCGATCCCGTGCATCTCGTCGATCGGCAGCGGCCAGAGTTTGACCGGTACTTCTTCAGGACGTATCACGACGATGCCCATCGGCTTACGAAGGCCGCTGGCCATCTTGGCGAGGAATTTGTTCGGGGCGACACCTATACTGCATTTTAAATTAACTTCGTCCAGGAGCCTCTTTTGAAGCCGTACGGCCAGATCCAGGGGGTAATCTTCATTGTGGATCGCTTCTGTCATATCGACATAAGCTTCATCGATCGAAGCCTGTTCGATGATATCGGAAAAAGTGGATAGGAACGCGATGAAACGCTGTGAATAATCCTCATAATCGGAGAAGTGCCCTTCCAATACGATCAGTCCCGGGCATTTGCGCAAGGCTTCGCCGATCGGCATCGCCGAATGGACGCCGAACGCGCGTGCTTCGTAGGAAGCGGTCGAAACGACGCTGCGCCGGCTGTGGCCGCTGACGACCAGAGGTTTGCCGCGCAGACTCGGATCGCGCAAGATTTCGACCTCGGCGAAAAACGCGTTAAGATCGATATGGAAGATCCATCGATTCATGGTTTGAGCAGGACGGCGCGGTGATGTGCGAGCAATTCCTCGGCGGCTGTCAGCGCGGCGGGCGTCAATGTGCCGTTGGCGATGGCCGCCAAGGCTTCGATCCGTCCGGCATCGTCGAGTTCGCTAATGTAGGTATGCGTCCGCTGGCTGTCGCTGGTCTTGGATACCAGGTAATGTTTATCCGCGCAGGCCGCGACCTGACCCAGATGGGTGACCGCGAAAACCTGGGCGCTGTTTGCCAATTCGTGCATCTTGATTCCGATCGCGCTGGCGACTTTGCCTGAAACACCGGCGTCGATTTCATCGAAAATGACCGTTTCGATGCCCTGCAATCCGGAGAAGATCACTTTGAGTCCCAGCATCAGACGCGAAAGTTCGCCGCCGCTGGCGACTTTGACCAACGGTTTCTTGTCTTCGCCTTTGTTCATCGAGATCAGGAATTCCACGTTGTCGATGCCGTGCACCGATTCATTGGCTTCACCCAGATTGATCGCGAAATCCGCGTTGGGCAGCGACAAAGTGACCAACTGTTTCTTTATTTCAGCTTCGAGCCGACGGGCGTCCGCCGTCCGCGCGACGCGCAGTTCGGTGGCTTGCCGCATGAAATCATCTTTGGCCTTATCGATCTGCAATTGTAAATTATCCAGCACTTCGGCGCGGTTTTCGATCCGTTGCACCT
Source organism: Erysipelotrichaceae bacterium (assembly GCA_049684955.1). Classification (GTDB taxonomy): domain Bacteria; phylum Bacillota_I; class Bacilli_A; order Erysipelotrichales; family Erysipelotrichaceae; genus GWE2-51-13. Next base: position 2,416 of record JBAVGP010000095.1, on the reverse strand, counting down.
TCGCTAAGAATTCGTCTTTGCGCTGCAGGATGTCGATGATGCGGCGGCCGTATTTGCGTTTCAGCTTCGCGATGTAAAAGAGCCGCTCCTGGATGCGGTTGAGTTCGTTTTCGTCGAAATAAAGGCTGTTAAAGGCTTCTTTCAGCGCTTCGGATTTATCTTGCAAGGTATAGTAGATTTCATCGAGCGACGTCGCGATGGACTGCACTTCGTCCATTTCCTTGACGCCTTCGATATATTTCTGGACTTCATGGAATTTCTCCATGATCCCGCCTTCGTCGTCGAGCAGTCCGATCGCCGCATTCAAACGGGTGGAAATCTTTTCAAACGCCATCATCGCGCGTTGTTTGTTTTCGAGTTCGTCGTCTTCGCCGATCTTGAGGTCGGCGTTCTGGATCTCTTCGATCTGGAAATGCAAAAAGCCCAGATCCTCGGGATTGAGGCTGGAGGTCGATAAATCGTCGAATTCCTGTTGGAGCCGATCGAAAACCTGATAGGTTTCGGCTGTTTTCATCAGCAGATCGGGATGCCGGCCGAATTGGTCCAGCAAAGTCCGATGCGTCTTGACGTTGAGCAGGTACTGGGTATCGTGCTGCGAATGAATGTCGATGCCGACGGCGCCGAGTTCCTTCAGAAAGGAAACCGGGACGATCCGTCCGTTGCAGCGGTTGACGCTCTTGCCGTCCGTACTCAGTTCGCGACTCAGCACGGTGATGTCGTCATCGCCGAAACCGTTGGCTTCGAGCACTTGGCGGCCGGTGGCCGACTGGATTTCAAATGCGCCTTCGACGATCATCTTGTCGGCGGATTTGCGGATGGCATCGATGGTCATGCGGTCGCCGCATAATAATCCGATCGCATCGATCAGGATTGATTTGCCGGCGCCGGTCTCGCCGGTGAACACGCTTAAACCGGCCTGGAAATCCAGGTTGGCTTCATCGATCAGCACGAAATTCTTCAGGTACAGCGAACGCAGCATGAGATCCTCCTAAACGTCCTTCGTTTTCTCAAATACGACGAAATATTCGGTATTCCCTTCTTTGCCTTTGAATCCGCAGGCAAACAGGTCATGGATGTGGCAACCGTAGCTGCGCAGGAAGGCGCGGTATTCATCGAGCATGGTGTCGATGACGCGCGGATTCTTGACGATCCCGTTGGCGCCGACATGCGCCAGGCCGACTTCGAACTGCGGCTTGATCAGCACGAACGCGCTGAACGGCGGCTGCAGGATAGGCAGTATCGATGCGAGGATCTTGCGTCCCGAGATGAATGAGACATCCATCAGTAATAAATCAATGTGACGGTCGATCGCGTCGGCGGTGAGGTTGCGCGCATCGGTGTTTTCATAGGAAGTGACGCGCGGATCATTGCGCAGGGATGCTTCGAGTTGAAGCGTGCCGACATCGACCGCAAGGACGGAAGATGCGCCTTGCATCAGCGCGACTTGGGTGAATCCGCCGGTCGAAGCGCCCAGATCCAGGACATTCTTCCCGGTGAGATCGAAGGGATGACGAAGCAAGGCATCGGCGAGCTTGTTGCCGGAACGCGACACATAACCGGCCGTCGCTTGTTCGATCAAATCGGTTTCGCTGATATCGAGCGACGCTTTCGTCGCGATTTTATGATTGACGGTGATCGATCCCTGTTTGATTGCTTCCTGGGCGCGGTTGCGGGTCGGGAAAGCCCCGCTTTCCACCAGATATTGGTCGAGGCGCATCAACCCAGCACCGAAACGATCAGATTGAACAGCGAATTGATGTCGATCTGCGAATCTTTGCGTAATTGGGGGACCGATCCGTGTTCGACGAAATGGTCTTTGAGACCGATCCTGTGTAAATCGAGGGCATGCCCCGTATCGCAGTTCCATTCCAGAATCGCCGAGCCTAAACCGCCGGCCAGCATATCCGTTTCATAGACGACGATCGGTTTTTGCAACAGAGATAGTTCTTCTAGTATTTTAGTATCGAGCGGTTTGATAAAGCGGGCGTTGATTACCGCGATGTTCATCTGGTTGATGGTGGCTTTATGTTCGATCTTGTCGACATCCGGTCCGTAAGCGATGACGATCAGGTCCGCGGCGCTCAGCGGAATCGAACAGGTCCAGGAACCGATTTCGATGGTTTCGAACGTGTTCACTTCGCTGTAATAGGCGTTGCCGCGCGGATAACGCAGCGCAAACGGATGGTTCTGGTTGAAAGCGGTATAAAGCAACTGCTGGGCTTCCAGCGCATCTTTGGGTTGGGCGATGATCAGATTGGGCACCGGGCGTAAAATCCCGATATCGAAGACGCCGTGATGGGTGGCGCCGTCCTCACCGACCAAACCGCTGCGGTCGATCCCGATGACGACGGGCAGATCCATGCGTGCGATGTCATGGTTGAGCTGGTCGTAGGAACGCTGCAGAAAAGTCGAATAG
>JBAVGP010000094.1:0-2974 GCA_049684955.1 Erysipelotrichaceae bacterium | reverse complement strand
AAGCATCCATCCGCATCATCATGATCACCGGCGACTACGGCTTGACCGCCGAAAGCATCGCCAAACGCATCGGCATCGTCAAGGGTGAACATCCGCGCATCATCACCGGCGTCGAACTCCAGGAGATGAGCGACGAAGCCCTGCATGAAGCGTTGAAAGACGAAGTCATCTTCGCCCGTGTCGCACCGGAACAAAAGTATCGTGTCGTTTCCAGCCTCCAGGACCTCGGACATATCGTCGCGGTCACCGGCGACGGCGTCAACGACGCCCCTGCCTTGAAGAAAGCCGATATCGGGATCGCGATGGGAATCGCCGGCACCGATGTCGCCAAAGAAGCCGCCAATATGATCCTAACCGACGACAACTTCGCATCGATCGTCAAAGCCATTGAAGAAGGACGTACGGTCTACAGCAACATCCGTAAATTCATGCTTTATATCCTCAACAGTAATATGCCCGAAGGCGTCCCTTCCGCTTTCTTCCTCTTCTCACGCGGGATGATCCCCCTTCCTCTGACCGTCATGCAGATCCTGTCGATCGACTTAGGTACGGATATGCTGCCTGCGTTGGGACTGGGTACCGAATTGCCTGAAAAAGGCATCATGAACAAGCCTCCGCGTTCCCAAAAAGAATCACTGCTAAACAAACGGGTATTCGTCAAAGCCTTCCTCTGGTACGGCATGATGGAATCCATCGCCGCGATGGCAGCCTATTACTTCGTCAACTTCATGCATGGTTATCCCGGTGTACCGCTGGCATCCAGCGGTTTCATCTACCGTGAAGCGACGACCATGACCTTGGCTGCGATCATCTTCTGTCAGGTCGGGATGGTCATGAACTGCCGTACCGAACGGGAATCCATCTTCAAAGTCGGGCTCTTCGCCAACGTGCAGATCCTGAAGGGCGTCTTCGTGGAAATCATCCTGATCATCGGCCTCATGTATATCCCCTTCCTGCAAAACATCTTCAATACGGCTCCCATCGGGCTCGCCGAATGGATCTTCCTGCTTTGCCTGCCGTTGCCGATCATCCTAATTGAAGAAGCACGTAAGTACTTTGTCCGCCATTATGCTAAAATATAAAAAGGAGAACACCATATGAAAACAATCATCGTAGGCTGCGGTCGCATGGGTTCGGGGCTGGCTAAAAGATTAGAGTCCCAAGGTGTTGAAGTCACGATCATCGATACGAATTCCGATGCCTTTCTGCAATTAGGTCCGGATTTCAAAGGAAAGAAGATCGTGGGCATCGGTTTTGACCAAGATGTGATGAACCAGGCGAAAATCGGCATGGTCGACAGCGTCGTGGCTTGTACGAACAACGATGAGACCAACGCGCTCATCGCCCGTATCGCGCAGAACATTTATCGCGTACCGAAAGTCATTGCTCGGCTCTATGATTCCCACAAAGCCGAAATCTATCATAGCTTGGGCATCCAAACGATTTCCACGACATCATGGGGGATCGGCCGTGCGGTCGAGATCCTCAACTACAGCGAACTCGATTCATTGCTTTCGCTGGGTGACGGGCAAGTCAACATCATCCGCTATGAAACCCCGATTCTGCTGGAAGGCCGTACCATGAACGACGTTTCGATGTTGGGCGAAGTACGTGTCGTCGCCATGAAACGCGGCAACGAAACGATGATCCCTTCGCTGAGCACGCAGATCAAAGCCGGCGACGTGCTCTACATCGCGGTGCTCGCTTCAGCGAAAAGCCATCTGTTAAGCCTGCTCGGCTTGGAAACATTGTGAGGTACCTGAAATGAAAGTCATCATTGTCGGCGGCGGTCAAGTCGGCGCCTATATCGCGGGAACACTTGCGAAAAGCAATATCGATGTCAAAGTCATCGAAAATCGTCCGCATGTCTATGAAATGCTGAAGAAGGACCAACCGAAGACCTTTGCCATATTGGGCGACGGGACTTCCGCGAGCGTCCTTGAATCCTGTGGGATCATCGATGCGGATGTCCTGGTCGCCGTCACCGGTGCCGACGAAATCAATCTGGTCGTCGCTACCCTGGCGAAATTCGAATACGGCGTCCCGCGCGTCATCGCACGCGTCAATAATCCGAAGAACGAATGGTTGTTCACCATTTACAACGGCGTCGACGTAAGCCTCAACCAAGCCCGTCTGATGTCCCGCATGGTCATCGAAGAGATGGATTTCTCCACCTTGCTTACCTTGATGAACATCGGCAGAAGCGGTTATTCCATCGTATCCATCACAGTGCTGATCGATTCGGATGCGGTCGGGAAAAAGGTCATGGACCTGAATCTCCCGCAGGATTCCCTGCTTGTCAGCATCAACCGCGGCAACGAGGTCATCCTGCCCCGCGGCGATGTGACCATCAACAACGAGGATGAAATCGTCGCATTGGTCCACGAGAAAGAACACAAAGCGTTCACCGCTTACTTCCAGCCTGCCAAATGAACCAAAGCACTGACCGATTCGGTTAGTGCTTTTTTGTCCGTGTCTGTTTTTCAGGGTATCTATTACAATTTTTTATGTTAAACGAAATGGAATATCTGTGAAATCAGCAGGATCACAGTCAACGAGATGATGAAGATCACGGTAAGCGTGGAAACGATGTTCTGCGTTTTCGTATTGACGAATTTACCCATGATGCGTTTATCGTTCACCAAGAGGATCATGAATATCAAGATGATCGGGACCAGGATACCGGCGACTTGCTGGGTCGCCAAGATAAGCGGGATCAAATCCAGACCGGGCCAGAGAATCAGAAGACTCGCCAGACCTAGAAAACTCAATAGGAGTGTAAAGAAAGCTTTCGCTTCGCGGATCGGATGATCGACACCGCTTTCCCAACCGAACGCTTCCGTAACCGCGTATGCGGTCGATAACGGCACGATTGCGCAAGCCAGGACGGAAGCCCCGAACAGCCCTGCGCCAAACAGGATGAACGCGTAATTTCCTGCTAACGGTTTCAGTGCCAAAGCGATCGCCTGTACGC
>JBAVGP010000093.1:0-11250 GCA_049684955.1 Erysipelotrichaceae bacterium | reverse complement strand
ATAATAGTCAGAGGTGATGCTATGATCGGATATCCGACAAAGAGAAAACCGGTAAGCGGTACGCTTGAAACATCGACTTCCAAACGCGGTATGACGTTGGAGGATGATTTAAACAAGACCAACCGGTATTATCTCGAACTTGACCGGGCGAACGTCCACAAGAAGCCGACGCCGATCGTTGTCAAGACGGTTTCTTATCCGTCGCGCAACAAGGCGAAGATCACCGAAGCCTACTATAAAACACCGAGCACGACCGACTACAACGGGGTGTACCGCGCCAAGGCGCTGGATTTCGAAGCCAAAGAGACCCAGTCCAAAACGGCTTTCGCGCTGGCTTACCTCCATGAACATCAAATCGACCATATTCGAAGCGTCCAGCGCCATGGCGCCCTGACCTTCCTGATCATCCGTTTTACTACGCTGAACGAAACCTATTTCGTTCCGGCAGGCGAAATGCTCGCCTTTATCGATACGACTTCACGTCGTTCGATCCCGATCGTTTGGTTCAGGGAACACGGATTGAGCATTCCATGGCGTCTGACCCCGCCGATCGACTACCTATCGTGTGTCGATGCCTACTATTTCAAAGGAGAAATGCTGAATGACTGAAAAGAAGAAACTCAAGACTAAAAAAAGACGGGCTAATATCGTAAGGATCTTGGCCGGCATCGTCGCATCGATCGTCGTGTTGGCGATCATCGGGACCAGCATCGCGGGATATTACGTGTATTCCGTCCTGCAGACCGCGCCGACCCTCAATATCAAGGATTTCGAGAGTGTCGAATCCAGCCAGATTTTCGACAAGGACGGTGTCTTGATCGCGGATATCGGCGAAGAGCTGCGTACCAACGTGACGTATGCCGAACTGCCCCAGGTCGTCATCGATGCCTTCGTCTCGATCGAAGATTCGCGTTATTTCGTACATAACGGTTTCGATCTTCCGCGTTTCACGATGGCCGCCATCAAGAACCTGGAAGCGTCCTTTAAGACCGGGCAACTCTCCTTCGAACAAGGCGGCTCGACTTTTACGATGCAGCTGATCAAGAATACTTACTTTACGACCAAGACTACCTTGGCCGAGAAGAGCGTTCCGCGCAAACTGAAAGAAATCTATCTGGCGCTTCAACTAGACCAGGAAATCAGCAAGAAACGCGTCTTGGAACTCTACCTGAATAAAATCAATTTCGGCGCTTCGACCACCCGCGGCATTCAGAACGCATCCCGCTTTTATTTCGGCAAGGATGTGACGGAACTGAACCTGAGCGAAGCGGCTTTCCTAGCCGGCGTCATCAACGGCCCGGCGATCTACAGTCCTTTCGGACAGTACGGGAATATCAAAACCGCCACCGAACGGCGCAACAATGTTTTAAATCTGATGCATGATCACGGATACATTTCGAGCGAGGAAGAAGCATTAGCCAAATCCATCAAACTGGAGGATATGTTCGCTTCCGGCACCAAGAAGATTGAAGGCAGCCCCTATCAAGCTTATATCGACGCGGTCATCACCGAAGTTCAGGATCTGACCGGCCTCGACCCGTATACGACCCCGATGAAGATCTATACCAGCATGGACCGCGCATTGCAGGACGTGGTGGAAAAGATCCAAAACGGAACGACCAAACTGAAATGGCCCAACGAGATCATCCAGACGGCCATCGTTTCGATGAATAACAAGACGGGTGAAATTGTGGCTTTGGGCGGCGGACGTTTCTATAACGGCGAACGTCTGTTCAACCGCGCCACTTCCATGAAGAAGCAACCGGGATCCTCTTTGAAACCGGTTCTCTCCTATGCCTTGGCTTTCGAATATCTGGGATATTCCACCCAGCAGGTCATTCTCGACGAACCGTACAATTACCGCGGCACCAATGTCATCGTCGCGAACTTCGATGAGAAGTACAACGGCGAAGTCACGCTCAGCACGGCGATCGCGCGTTCGCTCAACATCCCGGCATTGAAGACCTTACAGGCCGTCATCGACAAGATCGGCACCAAGAAAGTCATCGCCTATCTTAATAGTGTCGGGTTCACCCAAGTAACAAGCAAGAATTTCGATATCGGTTACGCCATCGGCGGATCGAGTTTCGAGATCACCCCTGTGCAGGAAGCCGGCGCGCATGCTGCGATCGTCAACGGCGGCAATTATATCCAGCCGCATACGGTCGACCGGATCGAATTCAAAGACGGCAGCGAACCGTTGGTTCCGGCCTATGCTTCCACCAAAGTCATCTCCGCGGATGCCGCCTACCTTTCCACCAACATGATGGAATATGACGTCACCGGTCCTTATCAGAACTATATGCAGATCTTGAAACGTCCCTTCCAGGTTTACGCGAAAACGGGAACCAGCGACTGGGGTGACAAAGGGGTCCAATACGGAATCCCCAAAGGTGCCGTCAAGGACCGTTGGATGGTCGCCTCGACCAGCCAGTTCACGACCGCCGTCTGGGTCGGATACGATAAAGCGATCAAAGGCCAGGCGAACTATATCACCAACGCGGTGAGCCGTTCGAATCTGCCCGGCAACATCCAGAATATCATCCTAACCGAACTCTACCGCGCACGACCGAAACCGGCATCCGTCAAACAACCGGCCGGCGTCACATCGATCACGCACGTTTTGGGAGTCTTCCCCTATGTCGCGCCGATCGCCAACATGAATCCCAAACTGATCGTCACGGCCTTGATCAAAAAGGATTTCGCCCAATTGGGCACGTTGGTCGCTCCTGTACTAAGCAATCCCACCAGTTTCACTTCGACCAATGTCGACAGCGGGACCAAGAAACAATTCACTTTCACACTGAATCCATATCCGACGCCCGCATCGCTGATCATCGCGCCGCCGACCCTGAATATGTCGCTGACGGTCGGAGGTCGTACGGTCAGTGCCGTCGGTACGCGCTTGTATGATCCTTCCTGGATCTTCGGCGCCGTCAAGTATAAAGTCCGCGTCACGATCGACGGCACCTTCATCGCCGAGTACGCCCAGGCGACCAACGTCTTCACAGTCCCGCTGGATGTCGCGCCCGGTTCGACGGTGCATGCCTGCGGCTTCTTCGGCTATGACATGTCCACCCTCACCAGCACCGAAATCTGCACCGACACCGTCGTCGCCGACGTACAGGTGACGGTACCGAATAATTTCACCGGCAAGAGTTACGACACCTTTAGAAATTGGCTCAGCAGTAAAGGCAAGACCGATCAGAATGTCCAGTATACTCTAACCGGAGCGATGAAATCCGACATCGGAAACGTGAAGTCCATTAATCCCGCGATCGAAGGCACGACGATGACGCTGTCCGCACTGATCGCGACCAATCTTACCGTGACGGTCTATGATGATCGCGTCAACCTCTATAATCTGTTCGTGAACAAGTCCATCGCCAACGCGAAGACCAGCCAGCTGTGCGGTCTGATTACCTGTGATTTCCAGCCTAATCCGGCTGCCGGAACCGTCACGCAAGTGAAGGTCGGCGGCGTCGCCGTGACCAGCACGGATACGTATCTGGTCAGCGAGTTATCCAACGGCGGGATCACCTTAATCACCTCACCGTAAAACAAATCCCGGAATCAAGTTTGGTTCCGGGATTTTTCTTTGAAGTAGCGGCACTCGCCTTGCAGCGGACATATCTCGCAGGCAGGTTTCTGCGCTTTGCAATGGTAGCGTCCGAAGAAGAGGATCGCATGATGGGCGCTGATCCAGCGGTCTTTCGGGATCTTGTGTTTCAGTGTGCGTTCGGTTTGGGCGACATCGGCGCTTTCACGCACCAACCCCAGCCGATGGCTGACGCGGTCGACATGCGTATCGACGGCCAGTGCGGGAATCGCGAATCCGACGGCCTGGATGACGTTGGCGGTCTTGCTTCCGATGCCGGGTAAAGCCAATAGTTTTTTTGTCTGCGAAGGCACTTCCCCATCATAATCCGTTATGAGTACCTTTGCGAAAGCCAGGATATGTTTGGCTTTATTGCGGTAGAGTCCGATGCGCCGGATGAATCCTTCAATCTCTTCCTGCGTCGCTGTGGCCATCGCCGCCGCGTCAGGGAAACATTTGAAAAGTCCGGGCGTCACTTCATTGACCGCTTTATCCGTCGTCTGGGCGCTCAGGATGACGGCTATCGCCAATTGGAACGTCGTCGCATAATCCAGTTCGCAATGCGCGTCCGGGAACATCCCTTCGATGATATCGAGGATCTCAACGGTTTCCATCATCGTTGCGGCGTCCTTCGTTCAACTGGTCCAGCGTGACCCCGCTTTTGAGCCACATGCTGAGGATCTTGTCGATGTAGCTGAAGCTGAGTTTGCGGTACATGACGGCTTCGCGCAATGCGTGGATGCAGACTTCGGGCGATGTCCGGTCGATCCAGTCGACCAGTTTGTCAAGTTCCGCGGAACTCAACGGACGTCCGAATTCCTGCTCGAAAAGTTTGAAGACGGAATCCGGGTCGGCGGCCCCTGTTTTGGGCGAATCATAGATTCCGTCCAAGGCATAGCAGACTTCCGAATGTTTCACTTCGAGCGTCAGATAGCCTTTGCGGGTCAGCGAATCCAGAATCAGATCGATCGCTTCAGCCTCGACTTTACAGCGTGCGGCCAAGCGATCCAGATCGATCGGCAGATTGTTTTTCTTCATATGTTCAAGCTGCAGCACGACCAACGCTTCGATCGACGTCAGTTCGAGCTGTTCGATGTTTTCAAGGATCCATGCGATGCGGTCGAAATAAGGCTCCTGCCAGGCTTTGTTTTTCATGTCCCAGTCTCCACGGTGAGTATCACCGAATAGTTTTCGATATCCAATAATGTCTCGCGTCGTCTCTCAACGACCGCGATGACGAATTTCCCTTTGAAATAAGCGATGCGTAGGCTCGGCTTGGTGAAGGTCATCGTCTTGGCGGCGGACGCCAGCGCGGTCGTCACATTGACCTTATTCATGGCGATGCGGTCGAGGACCGTCCCCACCGTATCGGCTGCGAAATAAACTTTGGCGCCTTGGTAGACCCCTTCGCCCATGATGCAGATGCGGTCATAATCGCTGCCGTTCAGATAGATCGGATGCGCGATCGCATAGACCGTCTCCACTCTCTTCAGCGCTTCGACGCGGTCGCGGCGCTCTTTCTCGATGGGTCCGCTGACGAAAACCATCAGCATCGCAAGGACGATCAGCAGAAGGAAAACAAACAGGGCTCCGGTAAGTAACGTTGATTTTAATTTGGGTTGCATGGTTTTCCTCCTTTGGTTAATTATAGCAGACGCCTATGCGCACTCGCCCATGAATTTGCATATTTTATGTGTACATGCTAAAATCATTTAACCAGGAGGTGGCATATGAGAAGATTCTGGAAAATATTCATCGCATCCGCATTGATTCTCAGTGTCGCTTCGGCAGGATTATATGTCCTGTTCCGGCCCAAACAGGCCGATGTGCTGAAACAGACAAGCCTGAAAGCGTCGACTGTCAAAATCGCCGATCTTGAAACTTATCTGCTCGCCAATCCGGGCATGCATTATCTCTACTTCTGCAAGACTTCCAGCTCCGATTGCGAATTCATCAAGAACGACTTGATGGCGCAGCTTGCGGCGGATGCCAACGTGACCACGTTCAAGGATATCGAATCGGTCGACATCAGCGGACTGTCCAAAGACATCTCGACCAACGCCTTGCGCAATGCCTGGGGCTTCGCGCACTATCCCGCCTTCGTAGCCTATGATTCCTCAAACAATGCGATCGTCGTGAAATCCGTGCTGGAGTGGAACGCGAATACTCCCTTCACGATGCAGGACATCAAATCCTGGATGAAAAGCGCCGGTATCTGGCGTGCCGAATACACCAACTGAAAAGAAGACCTCAGCGTCTTCTTTTTTTTACGTCCTCGATCTCATTCAAGGCGGATTTCTTCTGGATCTTCGCATAGACATAACGCAAGAGCAGGAACAGTACGATCATCAAAATCAGATAATAAGGGTTCTTGACGACATTGACCACCGAACTGCCAAACAGCGCAAGCAAGGCGATCATGATCAGTTTCCCGGCTGCGATCGCGACGATATAGGGCAGTTCGCGAAAATCACTGAGCCCGAACGTCGTGTTCAGCAGACTGCTTGGCGTGAACGGGAACGACGCCAACATGAAGATCGTGACCGGCGTCTGACGCGACACCCAATCCACCAGTTTCGCGAGGTTTTTACGTTGCGGGACAAGATGCATGAAGTAAGGTTTGACGATTCTGCGAAACAACAGGAAGACCAGGACCGAACCGGTCAGACTTCCGATGTAGGAGTAGAGAAACCCGAGGAACGGACCATACGCCCCGATGGCGAAAGCGACGATCGCGATCAGCGGCAAGGCCGGGATGAACGATTCGACCATCGCCAGGAAAATCGGTGCGATCGGACCGAAGCCGCGATAGTTCGCCAGCACCTGCATCCAGAAAGCATCCGACAGAACCAGATTGATCCAGTCCTGGATGGTTTTAAGCATGGCTATCATTCAGCAGAGGCAGCACTTCATAACACCATTGGGCGCTGTGCGCGCTGGCCTGGATCAAATATTCATCGAAGGTCATCGCGTTGGCATGCTTCCCGGCGATGTCGGAAAGCGAACGCAGGATCACAAACGGAATCTTGAAACGGCCGGCCGTATGCGCGATGGCCGCCCCTTCCATCTCGACGCAGATCGCATCGGGAAAAGCGGACAGGATTTTTTGCACATCGACCGGATCGGCGACGAACTGGTCGCCCGATACGATCGGACCGATCCAATGGCGGGCATCCCCGATCACTTTTTTGAACGCTTCGACATAGCGCGGATCGCAATGGTATACATAACGCGACGTGTCGAATCCGCGCGGTTCGCCAAACGCGGTCAGATCGAAATCATGATAGGCGGTCTTCGTCGATACGACGACATCCAGCACTTCCTGATCAATCCTTAATCCGCCGGCGGTGCCGATATTGATGATCCCGTCAACGGTGAAATGGTTCAGGCAGACCAGCGTGCTGATCGCGGCTTCGACTTTCCCGATGCCGCTCTGCATGGCCACGATTTCACAGCCGTTGAGTTGCCCGCGATAAAACGTGCAACCATCGAACGTCTGTTCTTCGACCTTCGTCATGCGTTTGACGATTTCATTGATTTCTTCCCTCATCGCTCCGATGATCGCTATCATAGGATATCTCCCTTCCTTGCACAGATGAAATATTTCTCCGCTTCATGATCGGCGGGTTCTTCGAAATCGCTGGTCACGCTCACTCCGAAGCCGAATGTTGCGAGTTTCCTCGTAATAACGTCCAGGTCGAAGACGTGCTGGACATGGGTTTCGGTGATCACATGCCCGTCGGCGAAATAGAAGCGGAAATGGTGGATGACGCGTTGACTGTCGCTTTCGATCGCCCACTGGTAGGCGGTCGTATCGATCCAACCTTCCTCGATGAACGGTTCCTCGAATTCGATCAGACGTCCGGGCGTATGCATATCAAAGAGAAAAATCCCGTTTTCATTTAGGTGGCGAGATACTTCACTGAACAGGATGTCCAATTGGTCGGGGTGGAGATAATTGATACTGTCGCAGTAACACAGGATCGCATCATACGTTCCATAGGCACTCAGGTCCAGCATATCCCCTTGCATATAGCATATTTTATTGGCTGTATCTTTCAAGCGGGCACGGTTGATCATTTCACCGGAGAGATCCAGCGCGTCCAATTGGTATCCTTCATCCGCCAATGCGAGCGTGATTTCCCCGCTGCCGCAGGCCAACTCTAGGATTTTCTTCCCTTTTACCCGTTGTTTCGTATAGGCGACCCATTGATTGGTCGCTTCCTCGTCTTTCACCAGCGCATCGTAAAAATCCGCCAGCACGCAATAATTCAGCGTTTCAACAGTTTGTCCGCCCATAAGCGCTCCAATTGGTAGATATCGCGGGCTTCGCTCTTGAAGACATGCAGGACCACTTCGTTGCAGTCCAGCAGCAGCCATTCGCTTTCTTCCCCGCCTTCGATATGATCGACGATGAAACCGGCTTTTTCCACCTGTTCGACGGCGAAATCGGTGATCGCATGCACCTGGCGCAGACTCTGCGCGTCGCAGATGACGAAATAATCGACCCAGGGATTGACATCCTTCATCGATAATATGCAGATACGGTCGGCTTTTTTATCATCGACCGCCGCAAGGATCACATCCAGTAGTTCAGACATCGATTCCCTCCCTTTTCAGGTGTTCCTGTTGTTCCTTCTTGACATAACGTAACGCGGCATCCAGATCATGCAGAGCCATTTCAATCTGCCGGGTACTGTCATAGCCGCGGCTGGCATCCAATTTGTCGGCCAGGTAGATGATCTTCGCGATCGGGTCGGGATGCTTCCCTTCCACATGGTTTCCGATGGCGGCCAATACGCTGCGGTTGCGGATATGGAACCGGTTGCGGGCGATGTACATGCCCGCGCGCTGGTGCCAGAAAGCGGGATCCTTGGTCAGATAACTCGGTTCATAGATCCGCAATATATTTTTCAATTCGGTGTCGCTGCGGTTTTTCATGCAGTCATGGAAAAGCGCGGCCAGATTCGTCTTCTGCGTGTCGATCCCGTGCGCCGAAGCGATCCGAACCGCCAGGTCGCGCATTGAGGAAACATGTTTCCAGCGTTTCGGTCCGACCATAAAACGGGCGATCTCGTCGACATACAGACCGTTCTCCATCATATAGCGCACGACATCGGGTTTCGTCAGTCCGACCTTGCCCTGCCGTATCTCGGTGGAGGAATAATGCAGATAATCGCGGAATTTCAACGCTATCATCCCCTCGGGGATCGTATCGCCGCTGTTACGCGGATAGACGCAGAAGGTGATCAGCGTCTTCAACTTGTCTTTTTCCCTCCATAAACCGAATTGATCGGCTTGATCCGAACCCATGATCCAGAAAAAAGCGACTCCGGGATATCGTTCCTGCAGCGCCGTGACGGTATTGATGGTGAAGTTGGGTTGCGGAAGCGTTTCTTCGATCGGGCAGAGACGCAATTTACGGTAAGGCGAAATCATCCGTTTGACCATCTCGCAGCGATGCGCGAAAGCCACCGGGAGTTCTTCCTTCAGCGGGGCGGCCAAAGCCGGCAGAAACCAGACTTCGTCCAAGGCAAGCTGACGTTTCGCATCCAGCGCGATGCGCAGATGTCCGAGGTGGACGGGGTCGAAACTCCCCCCGAAAAGTCCGATTCGCTTCATCGCGGCAGTTCGATTTTCTTCTTGTCGCTTTGACGATAAAGAAGAATGGTCTTCCCGATGATCTGGACGATGTCGCTGTGGGTCGCGGAAGAAAGATCCAGCGCGATTTCGTTGACGGTGGTCGGGCAGGATTTCAAGACGCTGACTTTCACCAGTTCGTGGGCTTCGAGCGAATCGTCGAGACTTGCGATCAGATTCACGCTCATCCCTTCCTTGCCGACCTGGACGTAAGCCCGCAGGGTCTGGCCCAGGCTGCGCAACGCGCTTTTTTGTTTGGAGTTCAACATTAGATCATGCCCTTTCTGAAGTGCACATCGACCGTTTCGGGAACCTCGACGTCGATTTGTGTGTAATTTCCCTGGATGCATACCCAGCCGACCTGGCCGAAGACGACATCGGTTTTCTGCGGCAGGTAACGATGCGAGAAATGCTTCGTGAACGTCGGATTTTCAAGCACTTGCGGCTGCAGTTCGGCGAAATGTTTCGCGAGGTAATCCTGCAGGTTCTCGCCTTTGGTGCGATGGACATACAGGCGGTCGCTGACATAGAAGGTCGCGGTCGCATCGGTGGCGCCGACGATCGTCAGCGCGCCCAAGCCCCCCAGAATGAAACTTTGCGAAGACGTGAGCTGGTAGGTTTTCGGCTTGTAGGCGCTTTTGAGCCCGATCAGTTTGATCGCCTCGGGATCCAGATGTTCCCACAGGCTGTCTTCGACTTTGATGCCCGGCGTATCGTAGAGCGTGATGCCCTGCCATGCGATCGGATTGAAATCAAGGGTGGTATGCGGATACGGTGAAACGGTCAAAGCCGCTTCGGGGATCAAGGCGTTCAGCAAGGTGCTCTTGCCGGCGTTGGCCATTCCGACCACCGCGACGTCTTTCCCGTTGCGCAGCGAATGGATCGCTTTACCGACCATCTCGGCGCTGTCCAGCGCGTAGTTGCCGACGACCACGACCCCTTTTACACTGATGCCCTGTTCTTTCATGCGGCTTTTCAAAAAGCCCAACAGTTTGTCGTTGGCGAAGGTGTCAGGTAAAAGGTCGCGCTTGGTGGCGACCAGCAGGATGTCCTTATGCATGAGATGGCGATGCAGTCCCGGCAGCAAGCCGCTTTCCACGTCGCACAGATCCAGCACATAGACAACCAGCACGTCGAGTTTGGCGACGCGCGCCAACACTTCGTCGCTGTCGGCTTTGGAGACTTTCAATACGGACTGGTCCCCGTAATGCTTCAAGCGGTAACAACGCCGGCATAACGCCTGCGTTTCGTTCAAGATATAACCGGCGGCACTCGGGTCGACGGTCTGTAAGACAGCCCCGCAGCCTCCGCATTTTCTGATTTGTGTACTCATGGCTATGCTCCCTTTCGCAGGATCCTGCGTTCGATGCGACGGATCCATCGCGTATAAAAGTAATCTTTCGGATCGATCTGCGTTACAAGGATGCTTTTCATATGCAGCAGATGCGCCGCCAGCATGTCCGTGAACAACTGGTCCCCGATGAAACAGCAGCGCTCGGCACGTATGGCATGGCTTTTCATGAAACTTCGGATCCGGTAAGTCAACGGCTTATTCGCGAAACTCAATCCCTCCACATCCAGATCACGCAAGGCGGCGGATATCCGCTGCGGCGTGTTGTTTGATATCAAATAGACCCGCAGACCCTGATCTTTCAGATTCTTGATCCAATCTTTCAGGGCGATCGAACTATGGTCCTCCCCCGGTGCCAACAAGGTGTTGTCCGCATCAATGAGGATCGTTTCGATCTGATGGTCGCTAAAAAACGATAACCCGACGTCCAGCGGCGAGTCGACGACTAAACTTGGATAGAACTTGCGCATGTACGTCCTCCGATGATTTATTATACCAAAATTCCGTCCGAATTGAAACGCAAAGGAGGCATCGGGGTAGGCAAGGTCTGTTGGTTTACAATTGATGTATTACATTCAGAGTTAGAAAATCAAGAGACCTGCTATAGTTGAGTTACCACACTTAACAAGGAGGGCTCTTGCATGTCTAGTATAACTCAAGA
>JBAVGP010000092.1:0-5339 GCA_049684955.1 Erysipelotrichaceae bacterium | reverse complement strand
ATCATTGACACACCCATAGGACACATATAAAATAGATTCATAGTACAACAGTACTTTCTAGAGGAGGGAAAAGATGAAAAAGTTATTAGTAGCTCTTTTTGTAGCAGCGATCGTATTGACCGGCTGTGCCAAAAAGGCAGTTGTCTACCGTAACGATTACAATTATGTCTATACTGCGGATATCGAACAGTTAGACTATACTGTAACGTATCTTGCTTCCAATCACGAGTACATCGCGAACTTCGTCGATGGCTTGATGGAACATGATCCGTTAGGTAATTTGGTCGGTGCGCTAGCCCAATCCTACACTGTAAACGCAGATGCTACCGAATTCGTTTTCAAACTTCGTAAAGGGGTTAAATGGGTAACCGTCACCGGTGAAGATTATGGCGCCGATGTCAAAGCCCAAGACTTCGTTACCGGTTTACAGCACGGCGTCGATTTCAAAACCGAAACCGGCTATATCCTGGAACATGTCATCAAAAACTATGCCGAATACACCGCAGGAACCATCACTGATTTCAGCCAAGTAGGAATCACAGCTGTTGATGATTACACCCTGAAGTTCACATTGGAAACTCCGACACCGTATTTCCACACAATGACGACCTACGGCGTTCTGTTCCCGATCAACAAAGAATTCCTTCTCTCCAAGGGAACGGGCTGCGAATTAGGCAAACCTGATCCTGCGAATTGCGCGTTCGGAACAACCGTCGGCGATTCGATCCTCTACAACGGTGCTTACCTGTTAAGCGTCAACACCCCGAAATCGGAAGTCCGCTATGTTGCGAACCCGACGTACTGGGATAAGAAGAACGTATTCATCGAAAACGTCAAATTGACCTTCTATGATGGATCCGATCCGGACAGCCTTTTCAGAAACTTCGACGCCGGCAACTTGTCCGCTGCGCCGGTATACACCGACAATGAAGCCACCTATGCGTTAGCCAAACAAAAATACGGCGACTCGATCTTCATCGGCCGTCTGACAACTGTAACGTATTACATCGACTTCAACTATGACCGTCAAGGTTATGCGAACTTCAACGATGCGTCGAAAGTCGTATCGACGAAGACCGACAAACAAAAAGCCGACACCAAGACTGCTATCTTGAACGAACACTTCCGTACCGCGATTTTCCGTGGCGTCGATAAAGGTGCCCTCAACTCACAAGCCGTCGGACAAGAACTCAAGAACAACGCCTTACGCAACACCTATACTTCACCGGATTTCGTAAAGACCTCCACCGGTAAATCCTACGGTACGCTGGTCAGCGAAGAACTGACGAAAGTCAATCCTGAATTATTCCCGGCTGGCTTCAATACTGCCGACAGCCAAGACCCGTACTTCAATCTCGAATTAGCGAAAAAAGAAATGGCATTAGCGAAAACCGATCTTGAAGCTGCTGGCGTTGTATTCCCGGTCGTCATCGACGTCGTCGGATACGGTGCGAGCCAGAAGAATATGAATACCCGCAAGGCGTTCAAACAGATGATGGAGACGGAGTTCCCGGGCTTAGTCCAGATCAACATCAACATCGCTGAAACCGCCGATGACTACTACAACTCCTTCTACTACAACAACGAAGCTAAACAAACCAACTATGACATCAACATGGGTTCCGGTTGGGGTCCTGACTATGGCGATCCGAAGACCTACGTCGCCACATTCTCACCGATCAACGGCGACTTGTTGAAAGGCTTAGGCT
Source organism: Erysipelotrichaceae bacterium (assembly GCA_049684955.1). GTDB lineage: Bacteria > Bacillota_I > Bacilli_A > Erysipelotrichales > Erysipelotrichaceae > GWE2-51-13. The sequence continues at coordinate 3,630 of JBAVGP010000092.1, read as the reverse complement.
TTGAACCCGGAGCCACCACGAACGTTGAAGCAAAGACCAAAGCCGGATTCTTCGAATTCGAAAAACTGAACGTCGCCGCTTCCGCTGAAATCAAAGACCTTGACAAACGTTATGCGCTTTATGCGAAAGCCGAAGCTTACTTGATCGGCCACAGCTTGATGCTCCCGAACGTTTCGCAGGGTGGTGTATTCCAAGTTTCCCGTGTAAAACCTTACACCGTATCTTGGGCAGATTATGGAATCAGTGAATACAAGTACAAATACATTCAAGTTACCGACCATGTCATTACGCTTGAAGAACGTGCGGCAGCCAAGGCAGCTTGGGAAAAAGCCCGTACGAAATAGTATCAATCCTAAATCAGATTAACGATTCGACAAAAGGATTAGACATTATTCTAATCCTTTTGTTCTCACGAGGTGTAAAATGAAAAAATACATACTAGTCAGGTTTCTAAGATCGTGCATTTCCATCTTCATGGTAACGACCATAGCTTACCTGTTGATCTTCTCGTTAGTGCCGCGATATCGGATTTTCCAAGCAGACCAGCTATGGGCTAAACTGACTTCAAAACCGGATACGCTGAAAGCCTACGAATTCAACAAGTACCAAGAGTTGGGTTACCTGAGATACAAAGAAGAGCAGGAATTTTGTCGTGCGAAGTTCACGAGCGGTTCAGACGAATATCTAGATTGCATGAACCCGCTTTCGGATTCTTTCGCGGTGATCCGCAAAACCTATGAAGCCAAAGGTTGGGTTTTTGGCATCTATGCCACTTCAAATACAGCCTATGCTTCGAAAGAAATATCTATTCTTGAACGAGTTACGGCATTCTATGCAAATATGTTCGTGATCGATCTTCCGAATAAGATCAAGGATGCTAACAATCCTACCCTTGATCGGAAAGTCTATCTAGGCAGCGACTGGAGCGGTAGACCGGCGTTGCTTTGCAGCGGATGTGATCATAAATATCTCGTCTATCTGGACGGTTCTTTCCCGTTCCTTCATCAGAATTTCATCACGTTGAACTTCGGGACTTCCTATCCGACCTTCGGCGGGTTGCCGGTTCTGCAGGTCATGACGCAATCGCAAGGCAAAGCCGTCCAAAAGGAAATCAAATTCCCTACCGGCGTCACCTTGAACAGCAGCCTCGACGAATATTCCTGCACCTATAAAGCGACCTTGGACCGTCTGGATAAGACGAAGTTCAATGATAACTATGCGGATTGTCTGACCATACGAAAAGATGCGTCGATGATGGGCATTTCATTCACGATGGGTATCATCGCCCTGATCTTCTCCTACTTCGTTTCGATCCCGTTGGGGATTTATATGAGTTCGCGCAAAGGCAAGCTGATCGATAAAGCCGGTATGGCTTATATCGTCTTCGTCATTGCCGTTCCGTCGCTGGCTTACATCTTCCTGTTCCGTTACTTAGGATCCACCTTGTTCGGGCTACCCGACACATTCCCTCTGCAGGGAGCCGGGGCGATCGCATCATGGGTTCTGCCGATCATTTCGTTGGCATTACCTGAAGTCGCAGGTTTATTGATGTGGGTACGTCGTTATATGGTCGACCAGACCACGGCGGAATATGTTAAGTTCGCGCGTTCGAAAGGTCTTTCCCAATCTGAAATCTTCTACAAGCATATTTTACGCAATGCCATCATTCCGATCGCGCACGGTTTACCGGGCAGCATCATCGGGGCGATCGGCGGAGCGATCATCACCGAACGTATCTATGCGATTCCCGGCATGGGCAAAATGCTCCCTGACGCGATCAACGCATTCAATAACAACGTGGTCATCGCCTTGACATTCATCTTCACCGCATTATCGATCCTGTCGGTCATGTTGGGCGATATTCTGATCACATATCTTGATCCTCGCATCAGTCTGCACGAGAAGGGAGGTCGCAAGTAATGGCTAACAAGCAATTTGAGTTCGTCGAGATCGACGAACAGGCATCCGAGCATATTACGGCTCCTCATTACTCGTATTGGAAATCCGTTTTCCGTACCTTCTTCAAAAGCAAACTGGCGATCGGCATGCTGATCCTGGCTTCCGCGATTTTCCTGATGGCGATGATCCAACCGTTATTCTCCGGCTACGATCCGCTACAGTCCCCTAACATCCTCGATTTCTCCCTGCGTTTCAATTTTCCCAACGCGACCCATTGGTTCGGAACGGATGGCATCGGTAACTCTTTGTTCGACGCCGTTTGGGCGGGGACACGTACCTCCATTCTGATCGCCTTCATCTCCACCGGCATCAACCTGCTGCTGGGCATCGGTATCGGCGCTTATTGGGGTTATTCGAAGAAGATCGACAAACTTATGCTGGAAATCTATAACGTCGTCGCGAACGTCCCGTTCTTGTTGGTCGTCACGATGATGCTGTATGTCATCGGCTATGGTTTCTGGAAACTGATTTTCGCATTGACCATCACAGGGTGGTTCAGCATCGCATTCTTCATCCGTACGCAAGTCATGATCATCCGCGACCGCGAATACAATCTGGTTTCGCGTTGTCTCGGTACTTCGACGATGCGTATGATCACACGCAACATCCTTCCGTATCTGACTTCGGTCATCGTGACCTTGTTGTCGCGTGAAATCCCGGTCGTCATTTCGACCGAATCCTTCTTGTCCTTCCTGGGTATCGGGCTTACGGCTCAGACGCCTTCGCTAGGCAGATTGCTCAGCCAATATACATCTTACATCAATGCCTATCCATATCTTTTCTGGATTCCGGTCAGTGTTCTCGCAGGTGTCTCGATATCGTTCTATATCGTCGGACAAACCTTTGCGGATGCTTCGGATCCGAAAACACATATGTAGGAGGTCCCAATGGAAAAAAATGTCATTTTATCAGTCCGAGATCTCGTCGTGAAGTTCCGTGTCCGTGACCGGGTGCTGACCGCGATCAGAAATATCTCGTTGGATTTATATGAAGGGGAAACCTTGGCGATCGTCGGGGAATCCGGCTCAGGCAAGACGGTTATGACCAAAACCTTCACAGGTATGCTGGAAAGCAACGGTTTCGTCGAGCATGGAAAAATCTTCTTCGAAGGTCGTGATCTGGCCGAAATCAAGAACAACAAGGAATGGGAGAAGATTCGCGGACCGAAAATCGCGACCGTCTTCCAAGACCCGATGTCTTCATTGAACCCGATCCGTACGATCGGTTCGCAGATCACTGAAGTCATCAAGAAGCATCAAGGCAAAGACAACAAAGAAGCGAAACAGATCGCCATCGATCTGATGAACCGGGTCGGCATCACCAATCCGGCCGATCGTTTCGGCGAGTATCCTTTCCAATATTCCGGCGGGATGCGTCAGCGCATCGTCATCGCCATCGCGTTGGCCTGCCGTCCGCGCATTCTGATCTGCGACGAACCGACGACCGCGCTCGATGTCACCATCCAGGCGCAAATCCTGCAGCTGATCAAAGATCTGCAGAAAGAATTCGGCTTCACAACCATCTATATCACCCATGACTTAGGTGTCGTGGCGAACGTCGCGCAACGCGTCGCCGTCATGTATGCAGGTCAGATCGTCGAATACGGGACCGCGGAAGAAATCTTCTACTCTCCGAAGCATCCGTATACCTGGGCATTATTGTCAAGTCTCC
>JBAVGP010000091.1:0-3381 GCA_049684955.1 Erysipelotrichaceae bacterium | reverse complement strand
GTTTGAATACTTTGCTTTTATTCTTCTTGTTGAGGATCCAGCGCAAGTTCTTATGCGTGCGTTTGTCGTTGGGATCAAACATTTCGCGCATCGATCCGATTTCTTGAAAGATGATGGATGCTTGACCGTCGTCGTTGGAAGAGCATACGATGTCCGATCCGCCATTTCCAATCATGAGTTCACTGAATGCCATCCCGGCCGCTAACGTTGACTTCCCGTTTTTGCGGGAAATCAGCAGGATAATCTTTTTGAAGCGACGATAGCCGGTCGATACTTTGATGAACGAATAGGTAACTTCGATGAAGGCTTTTTCCCACAATTCCAGTAAGAAGGGCTTCCCATTGAATGGCGATTTGGTATGTTTGCAGAATAATTCGATGAATTTAATCCGGCGATGCGCTTTTTTCGTTTCGTAGCGATATCGCGGATCCTGCATTTCGGCAATCAGTTTGATGAGTAAGCCGTAAAGTTCTTGGCCAACAATGATTTCACCGGCTTCAATCGCGTGGAAATACTGCTCAAGATACGTCATTCCGTTTCATCCGGCGGATTCATATACCGCTCGAATTCATCCTCTTCTTCGATGGCGTTTTTCGTCAGGACACTATTGAGCGCCTTGATCGTCAGCGAATAGGATCCAATCAATTTCAAGTACTGTTTCCCGGCTTCCGTTGCTTTTTGCAGTCCGGGATTCGTAGGATGAATCTTGACCGTGCCCCCGTCGCGCCGGATCATTACGATTAATTTGTCGATTTCGTCCGACGTGAACGCGGCGTATTCGATCAGTTTACCGACCAATCTTTGCTTCGCCGGATCCACCGTTTTGAAGATTTCTTGAAGATTTTCAAGCTCGGTCCGCGGGGGTTCCTTGCTGCTCATATTTCACCAACTTTCTAGAGTTCAAAGAAGCGTACTTTCCCTTTCACGACTTTTCCCAGGATTTCAACCGATTTTCGATTTTTTCAGTTTGCGTGCTTCCGTTGACCCTTATACAGTTCCCAACTGGGTTCTAAAGAATTGAAACCGGGGGGGATATATCCGGTCGATAACTAATGAACCACTCTTTAATGTACCGTTTCCACTCTGTTTGGAATGGAAGTTTATCAACATCAGAATTTAGTCTAGATATGCAATCGAGCTCTGTTGCTTGAATATAAATCAATTCAGCACCCAGTTGCATGGCAAGTCTTTCTCTTTCAGTGTTCAAGGGATACCCGCCAATAATCCATGCCTGTTGCCATCGACCCGTTCTTGTTTTAATCTGATCGAGTATTGCATCACGTATACCAAACACATTGACCGATAGTTCCTGTGGCTTATCATAGGCAGGCAGTAGTGTGATGGCACGATACAATTCATCCAGGTCTAACACAATGTCTCGCCTGTTCTTACTATCTCGTACAAAGGTTGTCTTGCCTGATAGTGGAGCGCCATATACGATGAATACTTTCTGTGGCATCCACTGACCAAACCGATCATGGATAGTATTGTGACAGCGATGATGCACCAGCATGACGTTGGATGGGTTCAATGAGATCATCACATCATTAACATTCAGTGGTGTGATCTCTTTCTTGTGATGCCCAATGCAATCAATGTCTTTAAGTATTGACTGTCCGCAGTACTCACACACTAACCCTTTGATAGGATCAGAACGTTCAATCATCAGACCCTTCCTGAACAACATCCATTCAGGACTTTTATAGAAGTCTGATAGAAGTTTGTACTTAGCCACAAGACCAGTCCTTTTCATCAACTAACCTCTTCCGCAATTCCAACTCTTGCTTCTTGAGCTCCAGCATCTGCGGATTATCGATATAGTTTTCGGAGTCCTTGTTTTTTAAAATGAATATCGCTGCGGCTGTATCAGGCGGCTGATGTTTCTTGGTTATTTCGGTATATGTCGTTGTCACACCATCTTCATTCTTCGTATATACCTTCTTCTCTTCGTATTCATAACCTTTCGCCTTTTTGATCAACGCGTTCTCGATCTCGACGACCAGTACTTTCTTCCCGTTTTTTAAGGCTTCCTTCAACTCCACGTGCTCAATCTTGTATTTCTCAAGACATGAAACAGAAATTCCGAGGTTCTTTGCGATCTGTTGTTCAAGCAAACCGTCCCTGGCCCATTTCAGAACAAGGTGAAGATTCCCCTGTACTTGCGGCCACTTAGATTTTGCCATGATCGGTTCACCTCTCTTCTTATTCAAAATAGCACGCTCAATATCAGAAAAAAGTATCAGACTTTTTCTGATACCTTTCTTTTGAATTCGGCAATGTTTTTCTTATGGTTCACAAACACATCATAATCAGGAATAGTATCCCCATCATTGATATCATCAAACACCTTTCCTATGGCTTTATACTCAACTTTATCTTCGGCCTTTAAGTAATTCGCTTCTGTGATAAAAAGCCCCGTAAAAAGTACTTGAAGGTAGAATTTTTCGTCAATACGCTTTGATCTAAGCATGATTTGAGGGACTTTGAAACGCCCGATCCTCATAGACTACCATCAACTTGCTCATTTATGAGCCCAGCTTCTCTAGACATCTGCTTCGCAAATCGTTCCGAATAATCCAGTTCAAACCATTCCATCATCGTTTCTTTTTCATCGAAATCCTCGGCTAATGCTTCGCCTTTAGTATTATCAATTGCTGTAAATTTCGTTTCATTAATCATCCAGTAGCAACCAAGTGGTTTTTTGTGTTTCAGGATTATATATGCTTCAAGCGCACCAACTTCAAAGATTTCGTCCATGTTTTACCTTTCTCATAACTAGTTATCCTTTGCAGCTTTGCAAAACACCCAGGCAATGAACACGATGATGATATACGCAATGACTCCCACAATGTAGTTCATCAAATCACCTCTTTAGCATCACAATCTAACTTAACTACTCGCAATACATATCGATTTGTAAAACAGCATTCCGAAGCAATACAGGATCGGATAATATTCTTTGAAGTTTTTGATTGTTGACAAATTTCATCGAAGCTTCCGACATACTCTTTTGATGTGTCCGTCTTCTTGTCATAAATCGTCAAGAGGTACTTTTGTTTCTTCATTTTTCAACCCTTTCAATGTTTGTATCACCGCTTCCAGGATATCTATTTCTTTTTCAAGGCGATTAATAACACGTTCCTCTACTTTTCCTTCTGCTACCCCTTGCAGGTTCATTTTATCAATCATGATCCTCCGTATCAGGTTGATCTGTTCATCTAGGCTGATTTCCTTTTTCATTGCACTCCCTTTCATTGGCTAGTTTTCGAACCAACTTGATTGTGTAACATCTATCCATTGGGCCATAGTTTTCAAGTTCGCACTTATAGCCCAAAACCTCAAGATGCCTTAAATATTGTTTCTCGTTCCCGGATATCCGGC
>JBAVGP010000090.1:0-3316 GCA_049684955.1 Erysipelotrichaceae bacterium | reverse complement strand
TAAAAGCCCATGAAATAGGGCTCTGAACACCGTTTCACGAAGGGCCGATAATGTTAGGGTTATCGCTCCCTCGAAATTACCTAAAAAACACTCAAAAAGGAGACTAGAAATGACCTGTATCGTCGGAATTGTCAAAGGGAATAAAGTCATTATCGGAGCAGACAAATTAGGAGTATTCAGCGACTCTTATCAAAAGATAAATTTAGCTGATAAAAAGATTTTCAAAAGAGGCGAATTCATCTTTGGGGTTTGCGGTTCGCCGAGAATGGCACAACTGATCCAATATAAATTGGATATTCCGCCACTATCAGAAAAGCAAGACGTTACGAATTATATGGTTTCAAATTTTGTAGAGAATGTCCGCACTACATTCAAAAATGGAGGCTTCGCAGAGATTGAAAAGAATGTCGAATCTGGCGGAACATTCATGGTTGGATTCAGAGGTAGGCTGTTTGTTGTTTATGGTGACTTCCAAATTTGTGAATCAACGGAGCCGTACACATCTATTGGGTGTGGCCAAAGATTTGCATTAGGTGCAATGAAGACAGCCATTGATAGTGGTGAAACAGAGCCAATGCTGATACTTAGAAAAGGTCTTGAATCAGCACATTATTTTAGCGCCGGTGTCGGAGGCGAATTTGATTTCGTTGAGACCGAAGAGGAAAAGACAGATGATTTATGGATGTTGAAACCGGTCCAATAGAATGAAACGTGAAAATATCGAGCGTGGTGCTCAAATTCATGGTCAGCTAACAAGGCTCGAAACAAACCATAAGCAGTTGATCAAAGCGGAGACGGATGTCGTCTTCCTGATCTTTGGTAACACGGATGACAGAGTTCATCATCCAGTCAAAATGCAATTGACTGCGGAAGAAGCCGACATCGTCATGAGCGCACTCATCGAGAACGGACAACTTCTTCGCGAAGAATTGAGTAAAGAACTGGAAGCCCTATAAAGGAGAAACATGAAAAAGACACTTGGAATCATTGCATTGACTCTACTGGTAGCGTTCACGCTGGCCATCACCTTCATCCCATCCGCTCGTCAAGCCTTCAACGAATATGCCTTTGGAATGAAACGCATCGATCAGGAGACCAATTACACGAACAGAAAGATGGTCGAGGACTCGGCCCGCAGCATGATTGCGAATTACGAGTTCGCCAAGTCAGAAACAGCCTCCTACGCCTCGTTCTGCGTAACCGCAACCTATGACAAGGCGCGGTGCCAACGATCACTGGACGCCAAAGCAAGCGCCAATAAGACCGCATCCAACTATAACAATTACATTCTGAAGAACCGCTACCTTTGGAAAAACAATCTTCCATCCGATATCTTCCTCGAGTTAGCCATGATCCCGTAAGGAGGGAAATCCATGAAAAAACTACTTGTACTCCTATTCATCATCACCATCACATTATCCGGGCTCACTGCCTGCTCAAACGCAAACCAGGACACTTACAACACGATCATGATCGGCGATAAGCTCGCCGCAAATCAACCGACGCCAACTGACATTCAATACAGCCTGGAACGGTACAATCTGATCCGTCGCGCCTACTGGGTCAACGGTCAGCGCGAGAAGGCCATCAACCTACCGTCACCGGTCACGCTGCCACTTGGATATGTCGTCCTGTTCAATGCCAATACGATCATCGCCCAGTTCACGGTCGAAGGGAAAGTAAGCAGTCTTACCAATTATCTGACTCCGATCAGCATGTATTATGAACGCTACTCAGATGGAAATAACAAATGGCTTGCAGACACAGACGGTACGTATGGAGATAATCCGACCGGCATTTACTTCTTCACAACGGACGGAAAATACGTCGAATGGAACGGTCAGTTCCTCTACTCCGACATGCCGATTTTCGTTGAAGATCCTATTGTCCACATCAAGTAAAAACACGCAAAAAACAGGGTCGATATTTCCACAAACTATTGCTCTTAAAAAAGAGCGTTAAAAGCCCATGAAATAGGGCTATAAAGACGGTTTCAGGGGTGTTATAGAATATCAAGGTTCTTTTACACCCCAAACTGTCGAAAGAACGGTCAAAAAAACAGTGTCGAAAGGAAGATAACTATGAAGACATTCGAGCAGCTGGAAGAGGAAGTCAAAGCCCATGTTGAAAAGATGCCGAGGGATGCTGATCTTGTCGTTGTGGCAAGTCCAACATTATCTATGATTTTGACCGGTCATCAGACCATAGCGGGTATTAAGATTGAATATTCGCCCATATGCGTTGATTACATGATGTACTTGTCAAATAAGAATTGTCTTCCATACATCAGCAAAGGAGCCAAGTCATGTCAGATGTGAAATGGATCAAAATTGTCACTGATATTTTTGATGATGAAAAGATAAAATACATCGAGACGATGCCCAGCGGTGATACAACGATCGTCATTTGGTTCCGGCTATTATGTCTTGCCGGAAAGTCGAACCGTGCTGGAGTGCTCATGATGACGGACCGTATCGCATATACTGACGAAATGTTGGCATCCATCTTCAATCGCGACATCAAGATAATCCAGTTGGCTCTATCAATCTTTGAGAGTCTTGGGATGATTGAAGTGATGGATAATCGAATATACCTATCAAATTGGGAAAAACATCAGAATCTCGACAAGATGGAAAAGATACGCATTCAGACGCGAGATCGCGTTTCAAAGCATCGTCAGAACCGCATTCCATGTAACGATGTAACGCAAAATGTAACGCAAGATGTAACGCATAGTAACGCAACAGATTTAGATTTAGATTTAGATAAAGAATTAGAAAAAGAGAAAGAAAATACTCTAAATAATATTGTCGAAAAAGCGATGGAATATTTGAACATTCAAACCGGACATAAATTCAAAGCGAATGCCGCAAATACGAAACATCTCATTGCCCGGATAAGAGATGGATACACGCTCAAAGATGTCATGACCGTGATCCACAACAAAACGGTCGATTGGGAATCAAATCCGGAAATGGTCAAATACCTTCGTCCTGACACGCTGTTTGGAAGTAAGTTCGACACTTATCTGCAGTTCACCCAGGGCATGAGTACCAACGCGGAGGTCGATGAAATGATCAAGTCCGGTACTGATCATCTACGGAACATGACGGGTCCGTGGGATTGCAGTGAATCGAAAACAGTGAAAGATGGTGAAGACGATGAAACTGGATAACATACTCGAATTTCTTCAATCAACATTTCCAATGTGTGACTGGCGCATTGTCCCAATGACATGGTCAAAGGGGCAAATGATTCTATGGAAGCCATCAAAATTGTTTGAAATAGAAATTCATATCGGGCACTATCAACCAAC
>JBAVGP010000089.1:0-4564 GCA_049684955.1 Erysipelotrichaceae bacterium | reverse complement strand
GTTCAGTCCGGTATGTCCATCGAAACGGACCGGCCATTTCGTCGAACGGATGAGCGGAAGCACATTCCCCAAACCTGTCTGCCCGGCACCGAAATGGGTGAATGCGACACCCCATTCACGAGCGACGCGGACAAACGGAAAGCGGGCGCTTCGTACCGGCCCGACTTTGGTCGGGAAGCTTGAACTGAAGATACCGAGAAATCGCGAAATTTGCCAACTGTCGACAGCGATTTCGTAGACGACATCGGCTACTCCTATCCCTGACTGAGGGCGGGCCGCCCCTGTATTTTCAAACATCACCGCGACCGCCTGGTATGTATCCTCATAAATTGTTTTCCCAGTGAAAACCGAAGTCGTTTCAGTTTTCGCCGCGCTTAAGAACTCGATCGGATCCGCAGCGACGATTCCTGTGATCGGAGTTTTCGTCGCGTTTGAACATCCCGCGACCATCAAGAGCACCAACAAAGACAATCCCCACTTGCGCATGTCTTTATCCTTCTTTCAATGTATTTATTTTACCATATTTGTTTAGGTCAAATAACCCTGTTTTATGAGACCGAAATCAAATGTAATGTATAATAGGAAAGTCGAGGGAGGGCTACCCCATGAACGCTCAATCTTATGTCGATTCCGTCTATCTTCAAGTCCAACACCGCAATGCCAATGAACCTGAATTCTTGAACGCGGTCAAAGAAATGTTTGATTCGCTGGTCCCTTATTTCGCCAAGCATCCCGAACTGATTCCCGAAGGATTATTGGAACGTGTCGTCGAACCTGAACGACTGATTCATTTTCGGGTCGCATGGGTTGATGATCAAGGCAGAGTCCAAGTAAACCGCGGTTTCAGAGTCCAGTTCAATTCCGCGTTGGGTCCGTATAAAGGCGGTATCCGCCTGCATCCGAGCGTCAATCAAAGCATCATCAAATTTCTCGGTTTCGAACAAGTTTTTAAGAACGCGTTGACGACCCTGCCGATGGGCGGCGGTAAAGGGGGGTCGGATTTTGATCCCAAAGGAAAATCGGATGGCGAAGTCATGCGCTTCTGCCAATCTTTCATGTCAGAACTACAGCGCCATATCGGTTCCGATGTGGATGTCCCTGCCGGGGATATCGGTGTCGGCGGTCGTGAAATCGGCTATATGTATGGCTACTATAAGAAAATCCGTGATGTTCACACACAGGGCATCCTGACCGGCAAGGGCCTGGGCTATGGCGGTTCCTTGGTGCGTACCCAGGCGACCGGATACGGACTTGTCTACTTCGTCCAGCGGATGATGGAAGAAGTGAATCTGGATATCCGCAACAGCGTGTCTTTGGTATCCGGATCGGGAAACGTCGCAATCTATGCGATCGAGAAACTCCAGCAACTTGGTTCGAAAGTCATCGCCTGCAGCGATTCCGAAGGATATATCATCGATCAAGACGGCATCAAACTGTCATTGATAAAGGAAATCAAGGAAGAACGACGTGGACGGATCAAGGAATATATCGGATTTGTCCCGACCGCCACATTTTATGAAGGCAGTACGGGTATATGGTCGATTCCCTGCGATATCGCCCTGCCCTGCGCGACGCAAGGCGAATTGGATCTCGACTCCGCAAAATTATTGGTCAAGAACGGATGTAAGATCGTTGCTGAAGGCGCGAATATGCCGACGACGATGGAAGCGACCGAGCTGTTTCTGGAAAACAACGTGTTCTTCGGCCCGGGGAAAGCCGCCAATGCCGGTGGTGTCGCGACTTCGGGATTGGAGATGAGCCAGAATAGTCTGCGTCTCTTCTGGTCGTTCGAGGAAGTTGACGGAAAATTGAAGGACATCATGGGTAAAATCTATGATAACGCAAAAAGGACCGCCGAGGCTTTCGACGATCCGATGAATCTGGTATTGGGCGCCAACATCGCCGGATTCGAAAAAGTCGCGTTGGCTATGAAAGCACAAGGGATTATCTAAACTGCGCAAGCAGTTTTTTTATGCCCCCGGTGCGACGACTTTCGGAAGGTCTTTATAAAAGGACATGAAATCACCCGTCAATGCATTAAACAAGGCTTTATTGACATCTCCGCCGTCCATCTTCCATTTTCCGTCGACCAAGGTCAACTTGATATCCGCCTTGACGATGTGGTCTTTTTTCGCCGCGTTCGCTGTGCTCAGGAACAGATCATTCACCATCGTGGTAATTTCCGCGACAGTCATCGGCGGTACTTTCTTGATGATTTCGGGAATCTTGGCGATATATTGTTTCATCCATTCTTTGAAGATCGCGGCGAGATCATAGGTCGTAAATTCAACGACCACCAATGCTGTTTCCTTTGTGATGGTTTCGGAAAGGATCGTATAGTCGAAACTTGACAGCATCGTAAGCATTTTCTGTGAGATCGGGTTGGATGCGGACGCATCATTTTCCGCTTTCTGGAATGCATCGAAAACCGTCACATCCGAGGTGAAGTATTCCGTATCTGTGAATTCAGTTTTCATACTGGTTTGTATTGCGGATAAAAAGGCGATAATAGGTTCGCTTGGTTTGGGTTTGGCGGCACACCCGATCATCGTGATCATCAGGAATAGTGTCGCAAGCCAACTGCTTATCTTTCTCATGATTTCCCTCTTGTTTCGGAAAAGATCCGTCAAGAAAAGTTTAACTTGTATCGATGATTTATTCCATCATCTTTTACATAATTGATAGATTATTTCGGAATTCGAATTTGTTTGAACAAATCGCTTGATCAGATTTATATCGGTTGAACAAGAATAATTGATTGACTGGCAAGCCAATTCCCTTCCATATTTAACCAAGATGTCTTAATAGACAAACAAGATAGTGTCATATGGATTATAGAAGACAATGTAACTAATATCATCATATATCACTTCAAAAGTAATGTATAAAGAAGTATTGAAAGTATAGCCAGCAGTGGTTAATGTAAATGACAATCGCTTGGTAGCACCCGGTGCCAACGTGAAGTTCACCAACGCCACATTCGCTGTATCCTTTGAAACAATATTGATATCAGCATCCGGATTAATCAAGCTGAGCCCATAAGATGGATTGGGAAGCAGCAACATGCTGCTGGTCCCAGGATTCGTAATATCAACAGTAACCGTTGTTTTCCCATCAAAAGCAGTTACAAGCTTAATATTCAGATCGGGTTCTTTCGCAGTTCTAAACGTCTCAATAGTTGAAAATTTAGAGTAGAATATTGATCCGTCTGGAAGTGTCACATAATTACGATAAGCGAAATTGTACGTAGTATCGGGCTCAAAACCAGTCAAATCAAGGAATAATTCTGTTGTTTTAAAGCAATCAGCCAGAATCGTTAAGTTACTATCCACTTCACATATCTCGGCGCCTTCAACACCGTCAACCCAGTTCCAGGAGAATTTTACATCATACGGCGATAATATCGTCGAATGGAAGAATCCGACACGTATGTTTGGTGCCACCTGCAATATTTCACTGAATTCAGAAGCAACGATATTGCCGGATAAATAGTCAGTAGATGGACGACGAACTTTATAGTAATATGTCTTCCCAAGCACGACAGTCTTGTCCGTATAACCTGAACCCATTGTCAATGTTGCCATTAACGTATATTCTCCATCAATGCTCTCTGACCGATACACTTCAGCCGTATTCCATATCGTGTTCCAGGTAATATAGACCTCGGTTTTGGTGAAGGAATTTAAGTAGAGGGAGGTTGCTGTAGGATTTGTCGTTGTAATCGTCATCAGATCCGAATCAACGCTTTGATACCAGACTCCATCGAATTGGGTCTCTGTGACCGCAACATAAGTTACCGTTCTACCCGTAATGGATACAAACCTTCCATCCTCCGTATAGTTGATGTTGTTCATGGATGTCACTAAGGTGCGGTTTCCTGTGGTCGAGTCAACTTCGTAGATCTTAACTATTCCATCTAGAGGGTCATAGTTTTCTTGAGTGAAACGAATATATTTATTGTTTTTCTCTTCAACCGTCAATACTGGTTTTGAGACTCCGGCTGAGACTGTCAAATTGTTTGAACTATAGCTGCTATAGACTTTCGTTCCGTTAACTAGGAAATAAGTTCTGAACTTATATTCGTAATATTCATCTGATTTTAAGCCAGTATGTGTAAATGAAGTGCCTGTACCGCTGTAAACGACATTGTAAACAGTTGAAGGAAGTTTCGCTGCAGTCACTTCATACCCGCTGACATTTGATTCCGCAGTCCACTGGAAGGAATTCGAGGTTAATGTACGTTCATAATTCCACAGATTGCCTGTGACACGCGGCACGGGTCTCCCGCTGAATATATTCGAGTATGCTGAATAGTACTTTACGGTTGAAATTGTCTTGTAAGCTCTGATGCGATAGTAATATGTGACACCAGCGGTAACATGTGTATCTTGACATTGATATCCGGGTAGGCAGGTACCCCAAACAGCGAACGGACCCGCCGCAGATGTTGATTTTGATATCTCATAACCTTCGGCACCACTAACTAAATCATAATAGATATAGATGAAATATGGACTTTCTGAAAACGCACTTCCGACCGGAGCAGGCAGCGTAGTTTTCACAC
>JBAVGP010000088.1:0-7430 GCA_049684955.1 Erysipelotrichaceae bacterium | reverse complement strand
GTTATGGCATCTTCGGAGAATTTTCCACCAACAAATTCAAGAATGATCTGAAACATAAACGTGGCGTCATCTCGATGGCTCGTTCCGGCCAACCCAACAGCGCCGGCAGCCAGTTCTTCATCATGGTCGCGGATTCAACCCATCTTGATGGACAGTATGCGGCTTTCGGTCAAGTGATTTCAGGTTTGGAAGAAGTCGACCGCATCGTCAGCGTGAAACGCAATCGTGCCGACAAACCGGATGTAGCGGAAACGATGAAGTCCGTCACCGTGGATACCTTCGGTGAAACCTACGAAGCTCCGACAACCATCTAGATAGAAAAGGGAAAGTGATTTCCCTTTTTTTGCAAATTATAGAATCTGATCAAGATAACGATGCAAGGCATCTTCCCATGTCGGAAGATGTTCGAATCCGGCTTGATCCAGTTCGGTCTTCCGCAAGCGGCTGTTTTTGGGCCGTACCGCTTTGACCACAAACGCGGAACTGTCGACCGGAATGACCACCACATCCATTTTCGCATAGCGGAAGATCTCGACCGCGAATTCATACCAGCTGCAATATCCTTCATTGGTTGCATGATAGGTCCCGTATTTTTCGGTGGGGAGCATGTCGACCAACAAGCGTGCGACATCATAGGTATAGGTCGGGGAACCGATCTGATCATCGACCACGTTCACCGAACCCCGTTCTTTCCCCAATTTCAGCATCGTTTTGACGAAATTGTTTCCGTTGAGTCCGAACGCCCAGGAGATACGGACGATGAAATGCTTCTTGACCAGTTTGGTCACCGCGAGTTCGCCGCCGAGTTTCGATTCGCCATAGACATTGGTCGGCGCTTTGGGATCGTATTCGCCGAACGGTTCGTTTCCTGTTCCGCTGAACACGTAATCGGTGCTGATATAAATCATCTTCAGATCCAATTCCCGGCACACCACGGCGATATTGCGGGTTCCTTCCACGTTCACTCGGTTACAGAGTTCGGGGAATTCCTCGGCTTTGTCGACGGCGGTATAGGCGGCGCAATGGACGACGGCTTCGACATTCGCTTCGGTGATGACTTGCGTAACACTTGCGGGATCGGTGATATCCATCTCGTCGATGTCGACGCCGATGGCGAAGTGTCCGCGTTTGATCAGTTCATTGACCACATCGTAGCCGAGCTGGCCTTTCACACCAGTGACGAGCACTCTCATTTGAGGTCTCCGTACTGGGTTTCGACATAAGTCAGATACGCACCGCTTTGGATATGCTTGCACCAGTCTTGATGGTCCAGATACCATTGGATGGTCTCACGGATCCCGGTATCGAAATTGTGGATCGGTTTCCATCCGAGTTCCGATTCGATCTTCGTGGGATCGATCGCGTAGCGCAGATCATGACCGGCCCGGTCGGTGACATAATTGATCAGAGATTCAGGTTTATGGAGTTCCTTGAGGATCGTTTTGACGACCTCCAGATTCGTACGTTCGTTGTGTCCTCCGATATTGTAGACGTCGCCGATGCGTCCGTTGCGCAGCACCAGATCGATCGCGATGCAGTGGTCCTGGACATGCAGCCAATCACGGACGTTCTCGCCTTTGCCATAGACCGGCAGTTTCTCATCCGCAAGCGCACGCAGAATCATGAGCGGGATCAGTTTTTCGGGGAAATGATAGGGACCATAGTTGTTACTGCAGCGGCTGATCGTGACCGGGAGTTTGAAGGTGCGATAGTAAGCCAACACCAGCAGATCGGCGCCGGCTTTGGAGGCGCTGTAAGGACTTGAGGTATGGATGGGCGTGTCTTCCGTGAAGAACAGATCGGTCCGATCCAACGGCAGATCGCCGTAGACTTCATCGGTGGAAACCTGATGATAACGGGCAACCCCGTATTTACGCGAAGCATCCAATAAGATCTGGGTTCCCAATACGTTGGTCTTGACGAAGATGCCGGGATTGGTGATACTGCGGTCGACATGGCTCTCGGCCGCGAAATTCACGACCGCGTCGAACTTTTCCTTCGCAAAAAGACCGTCGATGAAAACCGGATCGGCGATATCCCCTTTGACGAAGGTATAATTTGGATTCGTCTCGATATCACGCAGATTTTCGAGATTGCCGGCATAGGTCAGCAGATCTAGGTTGACGATCTTGTCGTTAGGATATTTCCCCAACATATAATGGATGAAATTGCTGCCGATGAATCCCGCACCGCCGGTGATGAGTAGTTTCAGAAAGGTTTCTCCTCTTCATAGATGAAGTTGACATCGCTGTCTTTCAACAGCGGCGCATCGATATCTTTCTGCGATAGAACATAATCGAATTTCGGCCATGCTACGCCGATCGCAGGATCGTCGAAGCGGATGCTTCGGTCATGTTCCTTACTGTAGAGCCGGTCGACTTTGTATTGGACTTCCACATCTTCGCTCAGGGTCAAAAAACCATGGCCGAAGCCTTGCGGGATGAAAAGCTGCTGCTTATTCTCTTCGCTGAGTTCGACGGAAATCCATTGTATGTAGGTCGGACTTCCGCGTCGCAGATCGACCGCCACATCCAGAATCTTTCCGCGTGTGCAACGCACGAGTTTGCTTTGCGCCATCGGGGCGTTCTGGAAATGCAGACCGCGTAAAATCCCGATCTGTTTCGAAAAGGAGTGGTTATCTTGGACAAATTCCACATCGATGCCGATCGCATTGTATTTCGTCTGGTTATAGGTCTCCATGAACCAGCCGCGGCTGTCGCCGATCACATCGGGGCTAAGAATCAGGACCCCGTCAAGTTTCGTTTTGCAACCCAGCATGTCAGTACCGGATTTTCCCTTCGGCCACTTTTTTCAGATGATCGCCGTACGGTGATTTCCCGTAGCGGTGGGCTGCCTGTAATAATTGTTCCTTGTCGATCCAGCCGCGATGATAGGAGATTTCCTCAAGCGCCGAAATGGTGATGCCTTGGCGCTTTTCCAACATGCGGACGAACTCGGCGGCGTCGATCAGACTGTCGATCGTCCCGGTATCCAGCCATGCGAATCCGCGTCCCAATATCTGGACGTTCAAGCGCTCTTCCTCTAGGAAAAGGCGGTTCAGATCGGTGATCTCCAGTTCGCCGCGGTGGGAAGGCTTCAATGCTTTCGCTTTTTCGACGACGGAATTGTCATAGAAATAAAGACCGGTGATACAGTAGTTGGATTTCGGTTCTTTGGGCTTCTCTTCGACCGAAAGGACTTTCCCGTCTTTATCGAACTCGACGATGCCGAAACGCTCGGGATCCTGGACATAATAGCCAAAGACCGTCGCATGCTTCTGATCGGTCGCGCTGACCGCGGCCTGCAGGATCTTACTGAAGCCGCTTCCGTAGAAGATATTGTCGCCCAGGATCATCGCGCATTGGTCATGCCCGATGAATTCCTCACCCAGGATGAACGCTTGCGCGAGCCCGTCGGGGGAAGGCTGGACTTTATAGGATAAGTGGATGCCGAACTGACTTCCGTCACCCAGCAGCTTTTCGAAATTCGGCAGATCTTGGGGCGTCGAAATGATCAGGATATCCTGGATGCCCGCCAACATCAGCGTGGAAAGCGGATAATAGATCATCGGCTTATCATAGACGGGAAGCAACTGTTTCGATGTCACCATGGTCAACGGAAACAAGCGGGTGCCGGCACCTCCGGCTAAAACAATACCTTTCATACATCGTCGCCTCCTTTATTTGTACATTCACATCGTAAGAACACATGTTTATTGTACACTATAGATGTATTCATTAAAAGCGGGAATCAAGGGGTTCAGCATCGCCCGGCCGACTTAAATTGACTTGCTTTTTATGGCGGTGTAAAATGTATGAGGCGTTACAGAGGGCGAAAATGACCAACATCGAAGATAAGATTTTAGCGAAAGACGAGTACATCCTGGCTGAGTATACGACCGGCGAGAAGGTTTTCGTGCGCGATCTCCAACTTTCGATCCTGCCGATCATGGATGAGATCCATCGGATTTGTGTCAAACATGATATCCCCTACGCATTAGTCGCGGGCTCCGCGTTGGGCATCTATAACTATAAAGGTTTTCTGCCGTGGGACGACGATATCGACATGTGCGTCCCGATCAACGATTGGCCGCGCTTCATGGAAGCCTTGAAGCAGGATCTCGATCCCGAATTCTATTTTCAGTGTTTCGAGACCGACAAACAATACAACGTCCTGATTCCGACGATGAAGATACGCCGTCACGGAACCTATCATAAAGAAGTGAATTTTCTGCTGCGCAATCGCTGCGCATCGGGCGACGGGGTTTTCGTGGATGTGACGATCTATGACAATATCAGCGAGAACACCTGGATCGACGAAGCCTACCGTATGCTGATTAAATTGTTGGTTCCGTTCATCGTCGTCTTCGATAACCTCAAAATCAACCCGGTCTTCTTCAAGAAGTTGGCGATCAAGATCACCAAACATTATTCCAAAGTCAACCAGGAAAGCAAGTACATGTCGGATCCGATCATCGTACCGTGGGTCGGTTTCATGGGGAAACGATTTTTCCTGAAAGAAGACCTCTTTCCGTTTCAACTCTATGAATTCGAAGGAAGACAGTACTATTCCTATAAGAATCTTGAAAAAGTGCTGGTCACGAAATACGGACCCAATTGTTTACGGAAATGGGACGGAGAAAAATGGATCGAGACCTATCATCCGAAGAAACGCAAAGCGAAACATACGGTCGAGCTGAACCTCAACGGGGAAGGCCCGCGGCCGAAATCAGAAACCATGGACCTCGAAGAATGATCTTCGGGGTTTTCTTTTGAAAAGAAAACACGTTTTCACGTGTTTCGGGAGAGATTAAGTTCGTCGGCCGTGGCGATGAAGGCATCGACCGCGCGGTCCAACTGTTCTTTGGTGTGCAAGGCGCTCACCATGACGCGTAAACGCGCTTTGCCTTTGGGGACGGTCGGGAAGAGGATCGGGGAGACGAAGACGCCTTTCTCAAACAAACGTTTCGAGAAGCGCATCGTCAAGGCTTCATCGAAGATAAAGACGGGGGTGATCGGGGTTTCGCTATGTCCGATATCGAAACCGGCAGCCTGCATTTTGGCTTTGAAATAGCGGCTGTTATCCCAGAGGGCTTTGGTGTATTCATCCGATTCGTTCATCATCTTCAAACCTTCCAGCAGCGCACCGACGACGGCGGGCGGCAGGTTGGTGGAGAAAAGCAAAGGACGGGCGCGAAGACTCAGCCATTCTTTCACTACTTGTTTACCGGCGACATATCCGCCCATGACGCCCAGTGCTTTCGACAAGGTTCCGATCGTGAAATCGATGCGTCCGTGCAGATGGAAATGATCAACGGTACCGCGGCCGTTCTCGCCCAATACGCCTGAACCGTGCGCATCGTCGACATAGGTCAGACATTCGAACTCTTCCGCCAATTCGACGATTTCAGGCAGTTTGGCCAGATCCCCATCCATCGAGAAAACGCCGTCGGTGATGATCAGCACTTGCTTGTATTTGTTTCGCATCTCTTGAAGCACATGACGCAGATCCGCCATGTCGCTGTGTTTATACACCGCTCTATCGGCTTTACTGAGCCGTACGCCGTCGATGATGGAAGCATGGTTCAAGGCATCGGAGATGATCAAATCCCCCGCAGAAGTGACCGCTTGGATCACACCGGCGTTACAGTTGAAGCCTGACTGGAATAGCAGCACCGCTTCCTCACGTTTGAATTTCGCCAGTTCGGTTTCCAGCTGTTCATGCAGGGACATGTTCCCCACGATCGTCTTGACCGCCCCGGCTCCGACGCCATATTTCATCACCGCATCGATCGCGGCTTGTTTCAAACGCGGATGATTCGCGAAGCCTAAATAGTTGTTTGAGGAAAGGTTGATGACCTTTTGTCCGTCGACGATGATCTCCGCCTCATTGGCTGTCTCGACCACCGGGATCTTCCGGTAGACACCTTGGTCCTTAAGCTCCTGCAATTGATCCTGCAGGTATTTCAGTTCATGAATATCGCTCATACTAACTCCTTCTCGCCGACCCGCAACACGACTTTCCCGCAGTTTCCTTCATGCATCAGCGCGAAACCGTGTTCGAAGTCTTCAAACGGCAGGATATGCGTGACGATTTCGTTCAGATGGAGCTTGCCTGAATTGATCAGATCCTTGCCTTGCTGCCAGGTCGTCATGATACGCCGCCCGGTGACACCGTTCAACGTGATGCCTTTGAACACGATATCATTGGCGACGTCGATTTCAAACGGTTCGTCCGGCAGACCCAAAATCGACATGCGGCCGCCTTTTTTCAGATATTTAAGGGCTTGGTTGAATGCGACGGCGCTGCCGCTCATTTCGCAGACCACATCGACGCCCATGCCGTTGGTTAATTTCAAAATCTCCGCGACGACATCGCAGGTACGTGGATTGAACGCCGCATCCGCGCCTAATTTCAACGCTAACGCCAAACGGTATTCGTTGAGGTCGATCGCGAAGACTTTCGCGCAGCCGACCGCCCGTGCGACATCGACCGCCATGATACCGATCGGACCGCAACCGACCACTGCCAATGTCCGGCCGGCGGTCTCACCGGACAGAACGGTGTGGATGGCGTTGCCTAAAGGCTCCTGGACACATAAATAAGCCGGATCGACACGCGGATCGTTGACCCACGCATTGCGTGCCTGGATCGCGATATACTCCGCGAACGCCCCGTCGCGGTCGACACCGATGATGCAGGTGTTCTGGCAAATATGCGCGTTGCCGGAAAGACAGAACTCGCATTTCCCGCACACGATATGCGTTTCGGCGCTCACGATGTCGCCGACCTTCACGGACGTCACGAGTTTGCCGATCTTGACGACTTGCCCAGCCAGTTCATGTCCCAGGATCTGCGGGGTATGGATACGGGATTTCGCCCAATCATTGAATTCATAAATATGCACATCGGTTCCGCAGATCGACACGGCGAGGTTCTTGACGAGGATTTCATCATCCGCGATATTCGGGATATCCCGTCGGATCAGCACCGCTCCCGCCTTGTCATCCAACTTACTGATGGTCTTCATTTGTGTGCGCATGGATTTACTCCTTGGTTCACACTTATTGTACCCCAAAGGGGTTGATTTCTCTATGCTTTGCGTCTGAAATCGCGATGAACATCGATTACCAGGGAAACAATTCAACGCAAACGATAATATAATCTGGGCATGATTATGGACATCTTAATCGTCCGATTGAGCTTATCATCGCATAAACACCGCGGTTATGGTATGGTGCATATGGAAATCAGGGGGATAACATGAACAATATCTATTTCTACTCACTCTGGAAGCATCCGCTGCTTTGGTTCACCTTTCCGATATGGCTTCTATTGGGCATTCTATCCGCATTGATGAAGGAACAAGCGGGATTGCATCGCCGCCACTGACCGACAATCAAAAATCCGGCATTTACATTATGCGGAGG
>JBAVGP010000087.1:0-8691 GCA_049684955.1 Erysipelotrichaceae bacterium | reverse complement strand
CGCCAAAGCGGTGAAGGAGTACGGAATCGAGTATTGGTACGGGGTCGAATTGCAGACGCGCGAGGAAGTCCATGTCCTTGGCTACTTCAAAAGTTCCGATGATCTATCGCATTTCGAAAAGTGGCTGATCGATAAACGGGACAAGACGCCTAACCGCACCGACTTGTTCGGAAACCAATACATCCTCGACGAAACGGATGAAATCGTCGGTATTATGCAGGACAGTTTGATCCGCTCGCTGGATGCCGACCTCGACGAATGCATCCGGGCCCTACGCGCTTCCCACGGGAAAATCGTGCTCGCGCATGTGGCCGACCGGAAAAACGGGATCATCCACCAGCTGGCCTTCATTCCGAAGAAACTGGATTACGACGGCATTGAAATCACCGATCCGACGCAGAAGGAAAATCTGATCCAACGATTTCCCTGGCTGAAGGATAAACCGTTCTTCGTGAATTCCGATGCGCATACCCTGGTATCGATCAAGGAAGCGCACTTCGAACTGAGCGAAGAAGAAATCAACCGATTTTGGAGGGACGCGCCATGATGCAGGACTTCGCCATGCATCTGCTGGATCTGGCACACAATTCGATCTCCGCGCAGGCGACCCGCCTGAGTGTGGTCATCCATGAATCACCGACCCACGACCGCTTCAAAATCAGCCTGGAAGACGACGGATGCGGGATGAGCGAAGAAACCTTATCCAAAGTCCGCAGCCCGTTCTACACTTCGCGGACGACACGCCGCGTCGGCATGGGGATCCCCTTGCTTGAAGGGACGTCCACCCAGTGCGGCGGGACCTTCACCTTGACATCCCAAATCGTGAAAGGTACGTTGATCGGGGCCGAAATGCCCTATGCCTGCATCGACCGTCCGCCGCTTGGCGATGTGGGATCGGCGATCGCCATGATTCTGCAAGCCGCTCCGGATCTTAAACTGATGCTCGATTATACCTATGAAAACGAAACGTTTATCTTCGGAAGTGATGAAATACGCGAAACATTGGGCGATGAAGTACGGATCGACGAGCCGGATATCCTGCTGTTCATCCGGGACTACGTCCAAGAACATATCCATGCGCTGAAACAAGGAGGAAAGAGCGAAAAATGAAAACATTACAGGATCTGCAGAAATTACGGGACGAAGCGAAGAAACGCGTCAGTATGCGTGAAGGGGATGCGAAATACCGTGTGATCGTCGGCATGGCCACCTGCGGTATCGCGGCGGGAGCCCGTCCGGTCCTCAACGCGTTGGTCGAAGCCACCGCCAAAGAACACTATGACTGCACCGTCACGCAAACCGGCTGTATCGGCATGTGCACGTACGAACCGATCGTCGAAATTCTGGATACGGACGGCAAGAAAACCACCTATATCCATGTCGACGCGAAAAAAGCGGTCGAAATTCTGGAAAGTCACGTCAAGAACGGCATCCTTTTGGAAGCCTATTCCTTGAAGTAGAGAGGCAACACGATGGAAAGAATGCATATTTTGGTTTGTGCGGGAACAGGTTGTACCTCCTCGCTGTCAGCGCAAGTCGCTCAACAACTCCAAGTCGAACTCGACAAGCTCAAACTCGGTAAAGAAGTCAAGATCATCAAGACCGGCTGTTTCGGTCTGTGCCAAAAAGGTCCGATCGTCGCGATCCACCCCGACCGTATCTTCTACAGCCATGTAACCCCGGCCGATGCGGCCGAAATCGTCGCCGAACATGTCTATAAAGGACGTCCCGTCAAACGGCTCGAACTTAATGAAATCGACGAAGTCACCAAGGAAAAGATCTTCAATATCGACGAGATCAGTTTCTACGCGAAACAGAAACGGATCGCACTTAAAAACTGCGGTATCATCAATCCCGAAGATATCAACGAATACATCGCGATGGACGGCTATGCGGCCTTAGGTAAAGCGCTTACCGAAATGACGCCGCAGGAAGTCATCGACGAAATGAAGAAAGCCGGCCTCAGAGGAAGAGGGGGCGGCGGTTTCCCGACCGGTGCCAAATGGCAGTTCGCGGCCAACCAACCGAAGGGTCAGAAATATGTCATCTGTAACGCCGATGAAGGCGATCCGGGGGCATTCATGGACCGTTCCATCTTGGAAGGCGATCCGCATGTCGTGCTTGAATCGATGGCCATCGCCGGTTATGCGATCGGTGCCAACCATGGATACGTCTATATCCGCGCCGAATATCCGATCGCGGTCGACCGTCTGAAAATCGCGATCAAACAAGCGACCGATCTGGGTCTCTTAGGCAAGAACATCTTCTCGTCAGGCTTCGATTTCGATATCGAAATCCGCTTGGGCGCCGGCGCTTTCGTCTGCGGCGAAGAAACCGCCTTGATCCAGTCGATCGAAGGCAAACGCGGTATGCCGCGTCCGAAACCTCCGTTCCCGGCCGTTTCCGGCGTATGGGGAAAACCGACCATCATCAACAATGTCGAGACCTTCGCCAATGTCGCGCCGATTCTGCGTGAAGGCAGCGCTAAGTTCGCCAGCATCGGGACCGAAAAGTCCAAAGGTACGAAAGTGTTCGCATTAGGCGGCAAGATCAGCAATACCGGTCTCGTCGAAGTCCCGATGGGTACGACCTTACGCGAAGTCATCTATGAAATCGGCGGCGGTTGCCCCGACAAGAAGAATTTCAAAGCCGTCCAGACCGGCGGACCTTCCGGGGGCTGCTTGGTCGAGAAGGATCTGGACACCCAGATCGACTTCGACAACCTCGTCGCGCTGGGATCCATGATGGGTTCGGGCGGGATGATCGTTTTGGATGAAGACAACTGCATGGTCGACGTCGCCCGTTTCTACATGGACTTCATCGTCGATGAATCCTGCGGGAAATGCACCCCGTGCCGGGTTGGCACAAAACGGATGCTGGAAATGCTGATCGATATCACTGAAGGTCGCGGCACCGCCGAGACGTTGGTCGAATTGGAAAATCTGGCGATCCAAGTCAAGGACACCTCGGCCTGCGGTTTGGGCCAGACGGCTTCCAACCCGGTCTTGTCGACGATGCGTCTGTTCAGATCCGAATACGAAGCCCATGTCTTCGATAAGAAATGTCCTTCGAAAGTCTGTAAGAAACTGCTTACGTTCACCGTCGAGACGGAAGCCTGCCGCAAATGCGGACTGTGCGCCCGTAATTGTCCGGTCAACGCCATCACCGGCGTCCTGGGTAAAGAACCCTACGTCATCGATGCGGATAAATGCATACGTTGCGGAGCCTGTATGACAGCCTGCCGCTTCGGCGCCGTTGCGCGCGTATAGGAGGAGCAAGCCATGAGCACAGTCCATCTGAAAATCAACGGGATGAGCGTCGAAGCCGAAGCCGGTTCGTCGATCCTGGATGCGGCGAAAAATGCCGGTATCCGTATTCCCACCTTATGTTATCTCAAAGGCGTCACCGACAGCGGCGCTTGCCGGGTCTGTACGGTCGAAATCAAGAACGTCCGTTCACTGGGCGCCGCGTGCGTCTATCCGGTCGCGGAAAACATGGAAGTCTTCACGCATTCCGAACGGGCGATCAATGCCCGCCGCAATACCGTCGAACTGATCCTTTCCAACCATTCCAAAGACTGTCTGTCCTGCATCCGTAACCAGAACTGCGAACTGCAGGCGCTGGCGCAGGAAGTCAACTGCCGCGAACAAGCGTTCAGCGGCGAGAAATCCCACAACACCTTCGACAATGTCGCTCCGGGGATCGTCCGCGATACCTCCAAATGCGTGCTTTGCGGCCGTTGCGTCGCAACCTGCAAGAGCGTCCAGGGCTTAGGCATCCTCGACTTCGAAGAACGCGGTTTCAAAACCAAAGTCGGACCAGTCTTCAACAAATCCTTCAACGATGTCAACTGCATGCAATGCGGACAATGTATCAACGTCTGTCCGGTCGGCGCCTTATGTGAAAAAGAAGAGATCCATGCCGCCATCGAAGCCCTCAACGATCCCAAGAAACATGTCATCGTGCAGACCGCTCCGGCTGTCCGCGCATCCTTGGGCGAAGAGTTCGGCAATCCGATCGGCACCCGCGTCACCGGCAAGATGGTCGCCGCGCTTCGTCGTATCGGTTTCGAACGCGTCTATGACACCAACTATGCCGCCGACTTGACCATCATGGAAGAAGGCACCGAATTCATCCACCGCGTCACCGAAAAGGGAACGCTGCCGATGATCACGTCCTGTTCGCCGGGTTGGGTCCGTTACCTCGAATTCGAATATCCGGATCTGATTCCGAATCTGTCCACCTGCAAGTCGCCGCACATGATGTTCGGGGCGATCTTGAAATCCTATTACGCGAAAACCAAGGAAGTCGATCCGAAAGACATCGTCGTCGTATCGATCATGCCCTGCACTGCGAAAAAAGCGGAAAAAGTCCGCGAAGAAAACAAAGTCAACGGTCTGCAGGACGTGGATATCGTCTTGACGACGCGCGAACTCGGCCGTCTGATCAAAATCTACGGCATCGACTTCAACGCTTTACCCGATGAAGACTTCGATCATGACATGTTCGGCGAATATACCGGCGCCGGCGTCATCTTCGGCGTCACCGGTGGAGTCATGGAAGCCGCGCTGAGAACCGTCGCCGTGAAGATCACGGGCGAAGAACTCGCCGATGTCAATTTCATGGCGGTCCGCGGCGTCGAAGGCATCAAGGAAGCCACCTTGAATCTGAAGGGCATGGAAGTCAAAGTCGCGGTCGCGCACAGCATGACCTTGGCCAAACCCTTGTTGGATGAAATCCGCGCCGGCACATCGCCGTACGCCTTCATCGAAATCATGGGTTGTCCGGGCGGCTGCATCAACGGCGGCGGTCAATCGATCGTCAACGCCCGCGTCCGCAACGAAATGGGCAAAGGGTACATGAAGCTGCGTGCCAAGACGCTCTATGACGAAGACGAAAGCATGCCGCATCGTCAGTCGCATAAGAATACGCAGATCCTGGCGTTGTATGAGAACTATCTGGGGGAACCCTGCGGACATCGTTCGCACGAACTCCTGCATACCCATTACACACCGAAACAACGTTTCAAATAAGTCAAAGGCGCTCAACCCGGGCGCCTTTTTTTTCTATTTTCTTTTCCGAATAGTTATCGCTTGAAGAATTCGCGGACGGTATTATAGACTTCGTTCATGTCGACGATCTTGGCTTCCGTTTCCCGGCGTCCTTTGATTTCGACCTGATTGTTTTCGATCGTCTTTCCGACCGTGATGCGCAGCGGGATTCCGATCAGATCCATATCGTTGAATTTGACCCCGGCACGTTCGTCGCGATCATCCAGCAACACGTCAAATCCGTGTTCCTTCAGTTGTGAGTAGATTACAGCCGCGGCGTCGCTCTGCATCTCGATGCGGCTGTTGATGACGACGATCGCGACCTGGTAGGGGGCGATATCGCGCGGCCACAAGATTCCTTTATCATCGTGGTTCTGTTCGACCAGCGCGGCCAGACAGCGGCCCGGACCGATTCCGTAGGAACCCATCACGACCGCATGAAGTTTGTTTTCCGCATCCAGATATTCAAGACCCAAGGCTTTGGCATATTTGTCGCCGAGTTTGAAGGTGTTTCCGATTTCGATGCCCTTTGAGAAGGACACATGGCCGGTAGAGCATTTCGGACAGACATCGCCGGTTTTGATCGAACGGATATCCGCGATGAAAGCCGGTGTGAAATCGCGCAGATTCGCGTTTTTCAAGTGGACGTCGGTTTCATTGGCGCCGACGATGAAGTTGCGCATCTGCGCGACTTGATTATCGACGAGCACTTTGACGGTCAGTCCGATCGGACCGGCGAAGCCGACTTTGGCCCCGGAGACGCGGATGACGGTTTCCGCATCGGCCAGTTCGATTTCGTTGGCTTCCAGGAGTTTACGTACTTTCGTCTCGTTGACTTCCGCATCGCCGCGCACACAGACCGCGACGACTTCCTTATCGGTCTTATATAGCAAGGTCTTGACGAACTTGTCAGAGGTTTCGTTCATATACTTGGCGACTTCTTCGATCGTCTTGGCACTGGGCGTATCGATACGTTCAATGGATTTCAACGCTTCATCGCTTGAATCTTCATTGGTAAGGCACGGCGCCACTTCGATGTTGGAAGCGAAATCGCAGCTGTCGCAAAGCACCAGCACATCTTCGCCGATATCGGTGACCGCCTGGAATTCTTCCGAAAGCAGACCACCCATCACGCCGGTGTCGGCTGTGACGATCTTGTAGTCGATGCCCATGCGGTCGAAAGAACGCTTATAGGCATCGAACATCTTCTTGTAGGCGACATCCAGTCCTTCCAGATCCGCATCGAAGGAATAGGCATCCTTCATGATGAATTCACGTACCCGGATCAGTCCGAAACGGGGACGCGGTTCGTCCCTGAATTTCGTCTGGAACTGGTAAAGGTTGAAAGGGAAGTCTTTATAGGAACGGACCCGTGAAGCAGCCGCCATGACGAACAGCTCCTCATGCGTCGGACCTAAGACAAACGGCTTCTGGAAGCGGTCTTTCAAAGAGAACATCGAGTTCCCGAAACCCGCGCGGCGGCCGCTCTGGATATAGACGTCTTCCGGGATCAGCGACGGCATCAAGAGTTCCTGCGCCCCCGTTTTGTCCATCTCGTCGCGGATGATCGCTTCGATCTTCTTCAGGACCTTGTATCCCATCGGCATGTACATATAGACGCCCGACGAGCTTTTCTTGATCATCCCGCTGCGTACCAGCAGGTTACCGCTGCCCGAATCTTCGTCTTTGACGCTTTCGCGCAAGGTGTAGAAAAAACTGTTTTTTAGTTTCATATCCGATCCTCTTTTTGTTACTTTAGCATTATAGCATATTTCCCCATTCCGTTTAAAAGCACTTCTTGCGTTAATCTCAAGAAGAGGATACAATGAACAAGTCGTTGACTGGCGCTCAACTGCCTGATCAATCGCTTACTGTAAAGGATGCGCACTTGACAGAGATGCATCGCTATGGTATTATTCCTACGCTATTAAAAACAGTGGAAAGCAGAAGTCACTCTTCTCACCCGATGACCGAAGTCATGGGTAGACGCTACATGTACCGATTTAAATGTACAAAGCAACGGGTGCGCAACTGCATACCCGTTTTTTATCACTATGGAGGTGAAATTTTATAAGCAACAAGAAACCACAACAGGACGAATTGGTGAATGAAGCCATTCGTTTCAAAGAAGTATTGGTGATCGGTCCGGCCGGTGAACAATTAGGGATCCTTATGCGTCGCGAAGCGCTTGAAAAAGCGTATGAGTACGGTTTGGACCTATATTGCGTCGCGCCTGCGGCCGTCCCGCCGGTCTGCAAGATCCTCGATTTCGGTAAATTCCGTTTCGAGCAGCAAAAGAAGACCCGCGAAGCCAAAAAGAACCAACATGTGACGGAAATGAAGCCGCTTCGCTTATCGCCGGTCATCGACACGCATGACTTCGACACCAAACTTCGCCAAGCGCGCAGCTGGTTGTTGGAAGGCATGAAAGTCAAAGTCGACATGCGTTTCAGAGGTCGTTTGATCACGCGTTTGGAAGTCGGGCAGAAAGTCATGCGCAGTTTTATCGAACAAATTCAGGATATCGCGTCCGTGGAACGCCAACCCTTACTCGAAGGTAACACCATGAGTATGGTCATCGCTCCCAAGCGCGGTAAATAACAGGAGGAACCTACAATGCCTAAGATGAAAACGAAAAAAGCATTGGCGAAACGTGTCAAGTTCACGGGCAGCGGCAAACTGAAAAGAAGCCACGCCTATGTTTCCCACTTTGCGGCCAATAAATCCCACAAACAAAAACGGAATCTGAGAAAATCGACGCTCGTATCGAAGAGCGATTTCAAACGCATCAAACTGATGCTACAAGGCTAGGAGGAACACACAATGGCAAGAGTAAAAGGCGGTGTCACATCGCGTCGTCGTCATAAGGCGATACTGAAGCTGGCTAAGGGCTATTTTGGTTCGAAGCATACGATTTACCGTACAGCCCATGAACAGGTGCTGCACTCACTGAAATACGCATACCGTGATCGTAAGAACCTCAAGCGCGAAATGCGCAAACTCTGGATCGCCCGTATCAACGCGGCGGCCCGTATGAACGACATGAGTTATTCGAAACTGATGCATGGATTGAAACTGGCCGAAATCACCGTCAA
The DNA here is from genome assembly GCA_049684955.1 of Erysipelotrichaceae bacterium. GTDB lineage: Bacteria > Bacillota_I > Bacilli_A > Erysipelotrichales > Erysipelotrichaceae > GWE2-51-13. The sequence continues at coordinate 545 of JBAVGP010000087.1, read as the reverse complement.
CCGTAAGATGTTGTCGGAAATCGCCATCCACGATCCGAAGGGCTTCACAACCGTCGTCGAAAAGGCGAAAAAAGCGCTCGAGAAGTAAATCCGGGGTACCTTCGATGAAAGACGCAAAACACACGCTCAACGAGTTGCTGGTCTATCTGTTCAACCACATCTTGTATCTTGAAGAAAAGAATCTGAAAGACAAAGGCATCCGTCTGTCCATGACGGAAGTGCATACGCTGGAAAACATCGAAAAAAGCACCACCAAAACCATGACCGATATCGCGAAACTGCAAATGGTCACGCAAGGCACGCTTACCGTGGCGGTCAACCGTCTGGTGAAAAAAGGTTTTGTCTGGCGTCACCGCGATAACGAAGACAAACGTGTCATCCGCTTGGAACTGACGCCGGTCGCAAAGGAAGTGCTGAAGGTCCACGATCGTTTCCACGAATCGATGATCGATTCATTGTTGTCGGAGATGCATGTGGATGACGATGAGAACCTGATGCTTGCTTTGGAGAAAGTCATGGAGTATTTCAAGAAGATAGGATAAACA
>JBAVGP010000086.1:0-3603 GCA_049684955.1 Erysipelotrichaceae bacterium | reverse complement strand
GTTATATTCAGTATAGCATGGAATTTCTCGGAAAATGCTCGGCAATCGTATTCCAGCCTATTTAAAATTTACCCAAAAAGCATAAAATGAAATCAAAGGAGCGTGTCAATATGCCATCTGATGTCATCAACTGGTTATTGGAAGAAGAGAACCCTTCGGTCCGATATTTCACCCTCACTTCCCTGTTGGATAGGAAGCAGGAGGATCCGATCGTGCAACAAGCGAAAGAAAACATCATGTTGGACGGACCCGTACCCAAAATCCTGTCGAAGCAGAACGAGGATGGATCCTGGAGCGTCCCGGAACGCTTCTATACCGACAAATATAAAGGGACGATCTGGACTCTTCTGATTCTGGCGGAACTTGGTGCCGATCCGCATGACCCGCAAGTCAAGAAAGCCTGCGAATTCATCCTGGATCACTCCCAATGCATAGAGAACGGAGGGTTTTCGCATATGCAGAGTGCGAAGACGAAACAAGGACTGCCCAGCGGAGTCATCCCGTGCCTGAGCGGGAATATGGTCTATGCATTGATCAAACTCGGTTATCTCGAGGATGAACGGGTTCAGCAGGGAATCGCTTGGATCACGAAATTCCTGCGGGCGGATGACGGCGCGAAAATCCGTTCCAAGGACGACGAATACAACCGGCTGATCACATGCTTCGGGAAACACTCCTGCCACATGGGCGTCGCGAAAGCGCTGAAAGCGTTGGCGGCGATTCCGGATGATAAGTTGACCTCGGAGGTAAAAGCCAAGCGGGATGAACTGGTCGAGTATTTCCTGATCCATCACATCCACAAGAAAAGCCATCAACTCGACGAAATCGCCCGTCCGGGTTGGATGAAGTTCGGTTTCCCTCTGATGTATCAGTCCGATGTTTTGGAATTGGTTGGAATCATGAGGAATCTGAAGATAAACGATCCCCGATTGGCGGAAGCCTATCAACTTATTAGCGGCAAACAGAGTAACGACGGTCGTTGGGAGCTTGAAAACACATTCAACGGAAAAACAATCACCGCGATCGAAAAGAAAGACATGCCTTCAAAATGGATCACCCTGAAAGCGCTGTGCGCTTTGAAACCGATGACATCAGAATAACCCGATTTGGTTCTTTTTGCGCGTGTGTGAACAATTTCATTAAGTTGAGGCGCAATTTGTGATAGGATGAAAGTAGGTAAAGCGAAGCAGAAAATATCATTCGTTTCTACATGAAAAGGAGGTTTCATCGATGAAAGGAAACCAAGAATTAATCAAGATGTTGAATTTTCTTTTAGCAGATGAATTGACGGCGACGAACCAGTATATCGTGCATTCCGAAATGAACGCGAACTGGGGCTACGACAAACTCCATGGTCACTTTGAAAAGCGTGCCATCGAAGAGATGGGACATGCTGAAAAGCTGATCGCCAGAATCCTGTTTTTAGAGGGTATCCCGATTGTCAGCAAGCTGGGTTCCATCAAGATCGGTGCCGATGCCGCGAAACAGCTCGAATCCGACCATCATGCGGAAGAAGGCGCGATCAAAGCGTACAACGAAGCGATCGTCCTGGCCGGTGAAGTGAAGGATTTCGCGACGCGCGAGATTCTGGAGCACATCTTGAATGACGAAGACCGCCATATCGATGATATCGAAGAACTGCAGGATCAGATTTCGCATATGACTTTACCGCTTTTCCTGACTACACAGCTATAAATTTATAGTAATATCGTTTGATAGAATAAAAAAACGATGCAGTTCCATAACGGATGCATCGTTTTTGTTTTATTTCTTGGCGATCGCTTCGGAAACCGCAACCGCGACGGCGACGCTGGCGCCGACCATCGGATTGTTGCCCATTCCGATGAGACCCATCATTTCGACATGCGCCGGAACGGAGGAAGATCCCGCGAACTGCGCATCGGAATGCATGCGGCCCATGGTATCGGTCATCCCGTAGGATGCCGGACCTGAACCCATGTTATCCGGATGCAAGGTGCGTCCGGTACCGCCGCCGGAAGCGACCGAGAAGTATTTCTTACCTTGTTCGAGGCATTCCTTCTTATAGGTACCTGCGACCGGGTGTTGGAAGCGGGTCGGATTGGTCGAGTTGCCGGTGATCGATACATCCACTTTTTCGTGGTGCATGATGGCGACGCCTTCACGGACATCGTCACAGCCGTAGCAATTGACCAGACTCTTCTCGCCTTTGGAATAAGGTGTGACGCTGAGGATCGTCAACTCGCTGGTATAGTAGTTGAATTGTGTTTCCATATGCGTGAAGCCGTTGACGCGCGAGATGATCTTCGCAGCATCTTTGCCTAATCCGTTCAGGATGACGCGCAGCGGTTCTTTGCGGGCGCGGTTGGCGGAACGGGCGATGCCGATCGCTCCTTCGGCGGCGGCGAATGATTCGTGTCCGGCCAGGAAGGCGAAGCATTTGGTTTCTTCGGACAGCAGCATCGCGGCTAGATTGCCGTGACCGATACCGACTTTGCGATCGTCGGCGACCGATCCGGGAATACAGAATGCTTGGAGTCCTTCGCCGATGGATTTGGCGACTTCGACAGCTGTCTTGTTTCCGTCTTTGATCGCGATGGCAGCACCGACGGTATAAGCCCAACCGGCATTATCAAAGCAGATCGGCTGTATCCCTTTGACGATCGCAGCGACATCCACATGGATGTCATCGCAAAGTTTCTTTGCTTCTTCGAGGGAGGCGATTCCATGATTGTTCAATACTTTCGTGATCGTTTCGATTCTACGATCGTAATTTTCAAAAAGTGGCATGTTTCTTTCCTCTATTCCTTCCTGGGGTCGATGATCTTCGTAGCTTCGTTGAATCGTCCATAGTTTCCTCTGGCTTTTTCAAGCGCTGCCGCGGGTTCAATGCCCTGTTTGAGATAATCCGTGAATTTGCCTAAGTTCAAATATTCATAACCGATGATTTCGCTGTTTTCATCCAATGCGATCTTTGTGATATACCCTTCCGCAAGTTCCAAATAGCGAGGTCCCTTTTTCAGAGTGCTGTAACAGGTACCGATTTGTGAACGAAGACCTTTACCCAAGTCTTCCAAGCCGGCGCCGATCGGTAATCCGCCTTCGGAAAAGGCTGATTGGGAACGGCCGTAGGCGATCTGAAGGAAGAGTTCGCGCATCGCGGTGTTGATGGCATCACAGACTAAATCGACGTTTAATGCTTCAAGAACGGTTTTCCCTACGATCGCTTCAGCTGCCATCGCAGCCGAATGCGTCATACCGGAACAACCGATGGTTTCGATCAGGGCTTCCTGGATGATGCCCTCCTTGATGTTTAAAGTCAATTTGCATGCGCCTTGTTGGGGTGCGCACCACCCGATTCCATGCGTCAATCCGGAAATATCTTCAATCTTCTTCGAGTAAACCCATTTCCCTTCTTCAGGAATCGGTGCACAACCGTGACTGGCTCCATTCTTCACGGCGCACATTTCTTCAACTTCATGTGAGTAGATCATTCCTTATCTCCTTTCCAATTTTTTTTGAGAGATTTATTGCTACTTTCTTTTGAAAGTCGTAGCTAAGTTCAACCGATTCGTCGGTCCGGCAAGCGGATTCAAACAGAAAGCTGATAGTTCTGTCCTGATG